>NZ_BEHC01000010.1:0-157552 GCF_003112495.1 Enterococcus sp. H57 | reverse complement strand
TCCCTAGAAAATCACTAAATTACCAAACACCATTAGAAGTTTTTTTGAGTTACGTAAATGGAAAGTTTTGTCTCGCTTAATTTGACAAATAATATTAATAATTCACCAAAAAGGTGAGTAATGCCATTTTTGAAAATTGAGCTTGTTTTATGTCTACATCTGTATCCGTATATAATCCAAAGGATTATAAACTCAGAAGAGTCTTTATTTTTTCTGAATATAACTACTGTATCAAAAACAATCGATTATGAGACAAAACAAAATGACCTCTTTTATTTAAGAAAGGAGGTCATTTTTTGTATCATAAATTGTATTAAAATCAATGTATCACTTTTTAATCAGTTTTAAGACCATAAATTGCGTACTAAAAGAAATTCTGCAATTCAAAATAAAGCATTTTAAGCCATTTTCAAATTTAAGTGCACCCATCTACCCGTCAAATCACTTTATTTTCCACTCCAGTAGTTGCCTAATTCAACTGTGTGCAAAAACGATTTCTTCTAAACAAATCAAGACAAACTTATAAACCTTCATCCCAGCACCATAATTATTTAAATCATAGGCATTTTTCGAAATTAGTATATGTACTCAAGTTTCACTGCAGATTATTTATATTTTTTAGAGAAATAAATTTTTCCTATTGACAAACACAAAGAAAGCGGATACAATGCAATTATGTCACATGACGTTATATGACGTTATGTAATATCTTTACATTTAATCAGTTACTTTTATTTTGGATAAAATTAATATTTTTAAAATTTTAAGGAGGAAATGTTGATGGATGTAGCAAAAACGGTTAACGCAATTGTAGAAAAAAATGATGGAGAGATTTCTGGAATTTATTTGGTGGCTTGTGGCGGTTCGCTGGTAGATATGTATGTCTCAGATTATTTTCTTAAAGCCGAAGCATCGAAGTGTATTACAGGCTTATATACAGCGAACGAATTTAACCATGTAACCCCAAAGCAATTAGATGATAAATCTGTTGTCATTCTATGTTCTCATGGAGGAAATACAGCAGAAACGGTAAAAGCAGGAGAAGTCGCTCAAGCT
Source organism: Enterococcus sp. H57 (assembly GCF_003112495.1). Classification (NCBI taxonomy): domain Bacteria; kingdom Bacillati; phylum Bacillota; class Bacilli; order Lactobacillales; family Enterococcaceae; genus Enterococcus; species Enterococcus sp. H57. The sequence goes on along the minus strand of NZ_BEHC01000010.1, from coordinate 156,496 downwards.
AGAGGAGCTGTGACTGTTGGTCTGACTCATAATAAAACTGCGGATTTATTAAAGGTTTCTGATCATAGTTTCCTTTACGAATGGGGAGATGATGCAAAAATAGTCAATAATCCTATGGCCATCATTCTTGATTTAACTGTATCTTTGGTCAATGTTACCGAAACATTTGAACATTACGGTAAATTCAGAGAAGGCATGAAGGTTATCGATACCGTAATTGAAAATGGCATTAAGCAGGTGCAGGATCGTATTAAAGTGTTTGCTGATAAGTACAAAGATGAAACAATGTTTTATATCTTAGGTAGTGGACCATCATATGGACATGCTTATGGTTTTTCAATTTGCTCTTTGATGGAAATGCAATGGCTTGATTCAACTTCTGTTCATTCTGGAGAATTCTTCCATGGACCTTTTGAAGTAACAGACAAAGATACGAATTTTATTCTCTTGATGAGCATTGGACGCACTCGTGCTTTAGATGAACGGGCAAAACGATTCCTTGATAAATATGCAGAAAGAGTAGAAATCGTTGATGCAAAGGAACTAGGATTGGATATGATATCAGATGAAGTTTCTGAATTCTTCAATCCCATTTTATTCTACAGTATTCTTTCAGAATATCGTTCAGCTTTAGCAGATGTACGCAATCATGATTTAGATGTTCGTCGCTATATGGGGAAAGTGGAGTACTAGGAGGATTAAAATGAAGGTATTAGGCTTAGGTGATAACGTCGTCGATAAATATGAAAATCTGGGAATTATGTATCCTGGAGGAAATTCATTGAATTTTGCAGTTTTTGCAAAAAAACTGGGACATGAAAGTAGCTTTATGGGAGTTTTTGGCTCAGATGAGGAGGCAGCTCATGTTTTATCAGCAATAAAAGAAATAGGACTGGACAACAGTCACTCTCGCTTTGAAAAAGGCGAGAATGGCTGTGCCAGAGTGAAGATTGATGAGGGCGACCGGATTTTCCTTGGCAGCAATTCGGGAGGTGTTACTCGTGAATACCCGATTCAGCTTACTGAAGAAGACAGAGAATATTTAAACCAGTTTGAATTGATTCATATGGGATTATATAGCCATGTCAATCATCTATTAGAAGAGTTACAAAATGTTTCTGGAAAGATTTCTTATGATTTTTCTGACGACTTTACGGAAGAAGAGGTTCAGCGGGCAATTGATAAAGTTGATTTTGGCTTCTTTTCTATAGAAGACTTTTCCGATGAAGAAGTAAAGCAGTTTTTGATGAAGCATTTTTGTGAGCGAAATGATGTATTGATTGCAACCCGAGGAGAAAAAACGGCTATTGGTTATGATGGAGCAAAGTTTTATGAAGTGAACCCCGTGCTAGAAGAACCAGTTGATACAATGGCAGCGGGAGATTCTTTCTTAACAGCTTTCCTACTTTATTTTCTCGAAGGGGACGATATAGTCACCGCGATGAAAAAGGGGAATGAATTTGCTGGGAAGTCTTGTCTGGTTGACGGTTCGTTCGGCTTTGGTATTCATTACGATTGAGCTTGTTTTAAATTCCTGCATTTGATAACCTAAAGAAAGAAATCCCGGTAAAGTGGAGGTTAAAAAAATGCTGGATACAAATGCACAATTACCATTGTACTTACAATTAAAAGAAATATTAAAAAATAAAATCAATACAGGGGAGTATCCCGAGAATACGAAAATTCCCGCTGAATCAGAGCTGATAGAAAGTTATGAGGTCAGCCGAATCACAGTGAGAAAAGCAGTAGAAGAACTGGTAGAAGAAGGGTACCTACTTAAAAAACAAGGGAAAGGAACTTTTGTCAACCGGCATAAAGTTTTTCGTAAAATTGAATATGTTATGGGTTTCAGTGAGAGTTGTAAATCTAATGGTTTTACACCGACTAGCATTGTTTTGGAACGCAAGATCATTCCAGCAACTGAAGGGATGGCAAAAAAACTCGATATCGCTCAAGGTGATGATGTTTTATATATCCAGAGAAAGCGAATGGCGGATAACATCCCCATTATGTTAGAAAACAATTATTTTTCTTATGAAAGATATAGTTTCTTAATGGAGGAAGAGCTGACTGATTCTTTGTATGAAGTACTTAAAGTCCAAGGTACCTTAGCCATCAATCCTGAGGAAACTGCACTTGAAATTGTCACAGCTGATGACCAAATTGCCAAAATAATGGAAGTAGCTGTTGGGACGCCCTTTTTCTTTATGGATACTTTAATCAACGATCAAAACAACATACCAATTCATGTAGGTAATCAATATTACCTGGGAGAAGTATATCGTTTTTACTTATGATTTCCTGTTTTGATTTCAAGGAGTAGATTTTATTTATGAAGCAAATATTGCGGTCAAAAATGATTTTTGATGGAGAGCAGCCACCTTTCAAAGGTTATATTGTAATCAATGAAGGGATCATTGAAAAGGTGGAAAACAACTGGAATTACAGTGATCTATTAAATGAAAACACGGAATTAATTGCTTATGATGATCAATTCGTTATGCCAGCAATTCATGATAATCATGTATTTTTCAGTGGTTATTTGGCTATGAATGCTGGCATAGATTTAAGCGATACATCTTCAGCTAACGAGGCTGTAGAGCGTATTAAAGCTGTAATGAACCATAAAAAAGCAGATGAACCAATTTATGCTCATGGCTGGGATGCTGCCCTGTGGAAAACTGACCCATCAGAAGAGCTATTGAATGAAATAAACCACTTTGGTCCAATCACAGCGATCGACAAAAATCGCAGCCATTGTTGGATGAATGCTATTGCTAAGCAGACTTATGGTTTTACAGAAAAAGAAACCAGTGCTGAAAGTCGAGTATTATTAATTAAGGAAATGCTAGCAAACAAAAAGCTTTTAGCAGAGGTTTACGCTGAATTTGAAGCATTACTGCTTTCAAAAGGTGTTATATCAATGAAAGAAATCGTTTTTGATGACGCAGAATTTCTTTCTAATATACCTCAGAGGAAAATACTTAGTAACCTATATGTGCAGGCAGTCCAAGAACCTCTACAGCATGAACTTCTATATGAGTATAAGGAAAAAGTTTTCCCTGAAAAGGTCCGCTTTGGTGGAGTGAAGATCATGGTAGATGGTGTTGTTGCGGATAGTAGTGGAGATATTTACGGTGTTTATCAGTCAGGAGTAGCTTCACCCGAGATTGACTATGAGGCAATTAAAGCAGAAGTTGCTGCATTCAATGAAGTAGAGATTCCTTGCTGTTTGACAACGGAAGGAGATAAAGCGGGTTATAAAGCTGCGTCAATTCTTGTCGAATTTGGAAAGCGGTTACCTGAAGGTGTTTTTAATTCGATTAGTGATTTGGAAATGGTTACTCAAAAGACAGCAGAAAAAATGAACGAAGGACAAGTAGTAGCAGAGGTATATCCACAAATTCTCGGCTTGAATCAAACGTTAGAAGAGGCTTACATGTCAACTGTTATAAAAAATGTTTCCACAGAGGACTTCTTTAATTATTGTCGATTAGAGGAAAGTGGTGTAACAGTCACTAGCGGTACAGATTTACCGCTGTTTATTACTGATATTCCTGAATCGATTATAAGAGCAGTATTCCGTCGTTTTCCTGAAGGAGAAGAAGTCTGGGAGAAAGAAACAAGCTTCACGACAACCGAGCTGCTGAAAAGTTTTACAAGCAACAGCTTCAAAGTAAATGGTTTATCGGAGTACGGAGAAATAAAAGTAGGGAAAAGCGCCAGCTTAGCTGTTTTCAGCGAGGACCTCTGTACTGATGACTGGCAAAAAGTGATGGCTGCGGAAGTTATCGCTACCTATCTTGATGGTGACTTAGTTTACAAGAAATAATGCTTTTCGATATAACGTTATAAAACGAATTAAAGAGAGGTTAAAAAATGGAAACAATGAAAAGAAAATTCACCTTCCCACATAGTTATACATTGATTTTTATCTTAATTATTTTGGCTGCAATTTTAACTTGGATAATTCCTAGTGGTCAGTTTGAGACAGTTGTTGAAAACGTCGCAGGTATGGAAAAAACAACGGTTGTTCCGGGAACCTATCACCAAATCGATAAGGCAGATTATGGACAAGGTTTTTCCTCTATACTAATGGCACCAGCTGAAGGGATTATTTCAGCTGTTGAGGTTGTTGCTTTTGTTCTCATCGTTGGTGGTGCCTTCGGGATTATCCTAAAAACGGGAGCCATCGATCGAGGGCTGTTTACCTTAGCAAAAGTTCTGGGAGATAAGGGGATCTTAGTTATTCCGATGTCGATGATTCTATTCAGCTTAGGAGGATCAACCTTTGGCATGAGCGAGGAAGTCATTCCCTTATTTGCGGTGTTTATTTCTCTGATGTTTTCTCTTGGCTATGATTCCATGACTGCGATCTTGATTCTATTTTTAAGTACACAAGCGGGATATGTTGGGTCGACGATTAATCCCTTCAACGTTTTAATCGCACAGGGAGTAGCTGGCGTTTACGGAAATCCCCTGCTTTGGTTTCGGATACTATCCTGGATTGTCATTACTGGGATTTCAATTGTTTTCACCATGCTTTATGCTAGCAGAGTCAAAAAGAATCCACTGTCCTCTATTGTTTATGAGAGTGATTTAAAGGTTAAGCATAAGTTTCAAAATTTTGACACTGAAAAAGAGTTTTCAACACAAGATAAACTAATTATCGCCGGTTTTATCGTAGGTTTAGGAATCATGATTTGGGGTATCATTTCCAAGGGATGGTATATGGTTGAAATTTCTGCACTATTCTTAGGATTAGGTCTTTTTGCTGGGGGCATCGCTAGATTTTCTCAAAAGGAAATTGCTGAAGCTTTTGTCGAAGGCTGTTCAGATTTCGCCTATGCTGCTGTAATCATTGGGCTAGCTAGAGGAGTCTTGGTAATCTTGGAAGGTGGAATGATTATTGACACTATTCTAAACAGCTTGGCTAACCTTTTAGGTGGTCTTCCAAAATTCCTGTTCACTACGATTCTACTCATTTCTCAAGTAATTGTTTCCTTTTTTGTTCCATCCTCCTCAGGAGCTGCGGCATTAACGATGCCGGTTATGGCACCATTGGGTGATCTAATGAATGTAAGTCGTGATGTTGTTGTTCTAAGTAACCAGTTTGGAAATGGTTTAATGAATATTATCTCCCCAACTAGTGGTGTATTACTGGCAGGATTAGCCATCGCAGAGATTAATTTCTCTAAATGGTTTAAGGTTGGCTTCAAAATATTTGCCATCTTAACCCTTGTTTCTGCTGTTTTGTTATACATTGCTACACTCTTTTAGTCTTAATCATCCATTAATAGGAGGCAATAGTTATGATTAAAATAAATCATTTAGCAGGAATGAATATCCACTATTTATTTTATTCTCTCAAAGAATTTTTCGCTTATCAACAGAAAATTGGTATTTCTTCTGTTGAACTTTGGGGAGGTGCTCCGCATTTTTTCATAGATGCTTTTACTGGTTCTGTTGCAAAGTTTTAAATCTACTATCAGATAAGGTAGAATAATAGAAAAAGATAGCAGGAGGAATGACGATGAGTCATTTTAAAGGAAAGCAATTTCAGCAGGATGTGATTATTGTAGCCGTGGGCTACTATCTTCGTTATAACCTTAGCTATCGTGAAGTTCAAGAAATCTTATATGATCGTGGCATTAACGTTTCTCATACGACGATTTATCGTTGGGTGCAAGAATATGGCAAACTACTCTATCAAATTTGGAAAAAGAAAAATAAAAAATCCTTTTATTCATGGAAAATGGATGAAACGTACATCAAAATTAAAGGAAAATGACATTATTTGTATCGAGCCATCGATGCAGATGGTTTAACCTTGGATATTTGGTTACGTAAAAAACGGGACACACAAGCAGCCTATGCTTTTCTTAAGCGGTTAGTGAAGCAGTTTGATGAACCGAAGGTTGTAGTCACAGATAAAGCCCCCTCTATTACAAGTGCCTTTAAGAAACTAAAAGAATACGGCTTTTATCAAGGGACAGAACATCGTACCATTAAATACCTGAATAATTTGATTGAACAAGACCATCGTCCAGTAAAGAGACGCAATAAATTCTATCGAAGTTTACGCACTGCCTCTACCACGATTAAAGGCATGGAAGCCATTCGAGGATTATATAAGAAAACCCGAAAAGAAGGCACTCTCTTCGGGTTTTCGGTCTGTACTGAAATCAAGGTATTATTGGGAATCCCAGCTTAAATCATAGATACCGTAAGGGATTTTATTCTTTATTTAAAACTTTGCAACAGAACCCAGTGTTCTATTAAGTCGAGCACAACGACGTTTTGAAGGAACTTTGAGATATTCTTTAGGATATTAAAATTAACTAGCACCACGGGTAGAAAACGTATTGGCTAAACAATATACAGACACGAAAGGGTTATTTTTGGGAATGTTGGTCTCCATCCTTTCTATTGAACTTTATTGCTGGTTGAGGAAACAGAAGAAACTACAGCTGAGAATGCCTGATACCGTGCCAACGAATGTTTCTGCTAGTTTTTCTGCTTTATTCCCGACGATTCTGACTGTATCGGGTATCGCGGCTGCGGGATTTATCATCAAAGAACTTACAGGAATGTACCTTTATGATATCATTTACAATGTCGTACAACGCCCATTAGAAGGTGTCGTACAAGGGTTACCGGGTATTTTGCTATTGATGTTTATTGCGCAAGTCTTTTGGGTGATTGGTATCCATGGAAATCAAATGGTGAAGCCGATACGGGAACCGTTGCTTTTAGCGGCAATTGCTGTAAATACGGAAGCTTTTGAAGCTGGAAAAGAAGTACCGAACATTATTACTATGCCATTTTGGGATATGTATATGAGTATGGGCGGGTCTGGAGTCACGATCGGTTTACTGATTGCAGTATTGTTAGTTGGAAAACGGGAAGATATGAAACAAATCACCAAGTTATCCCTTGCTCCTGGGATCTTCAACATCAATGAACCAGTTATTTTTGGTATGCCGATCATGCTGAATCCAATTTTAGCTATTCCGTTTATCTTAACGCCTCTTATCACAGGAACGATTGGTTATTTTGCAACCGCTTTAGGGTTTGCGGCGAAAGCAGTTGTAATGGTCCCTTGGCCAATGCCGCCGATCGTCAATGCTTATCTAGCAACAGCAGGAAATATCGGTGCAGTTATTACGCAACTTGTTTGTATTATTGTTTCTATTTTGATCTATCTGCCATTCGTAAAAGTAGCAAATCGTGTGGAAAATGATGGGGTCTAAAAAACAGGAGGAAATCATGAAAATTACTATTCCAAAAAATTTTATTCTTGGTGCTGCATCTTCTGCTTGGCAAACGGAAGGTTGGAAAGGAAAAAAAGAAGGACAGGATTCATTTATAGATAGCTGGTATAAAAATGAACATTTTGTTTGGCATAATGGGTATGGCCCAGCCGTAGCAACTAATTTTATGGAACAATACCAGCAGGATGTGGATCTGATGAAATCCATCCATCTGACACATTATCGGACTTCTATCAATTGGGCTCGTTTTTTTACTGATTATGAGAACTGTATAGTAGATGAAGAATATGCTCAGCATATAAGTGAAATGATCGACTCTTTGATCGAAGCAGACGTAGAACCGATGATTTGTTTGGAACATTATGAAGTCCCAGCTTTTCTTTTGGAAAAATATGATGGCTGGTCTTCAAGAAAAGTAGTTGATTTTTATGCTAAGTATGCTCAAATTGCCTTTGATCGTTACGGTGATAGGGTAAAAAACTGGTTTACATTCAACGAACCAATCGTTCCCCAAACGCGTTGCTATTTGGATGCTGTTCGCTGGCCGCATGAACAAAACACAAAAAAGTGGATGATGTGGAATTATCATAAAGTTTTAGCAACGGCTAAAGCAGTAGAGATTTACCGCAGCGGAAATTATGGTGGAAGGATTGGCTGTATTTTAAATCCTGAAATGGTCTATGCTCGATCCAATTCTCCAGAAGACCAAAAAGCTGCTTATATGTATGATTTGTTTTATAATCGAGTATTTTTTGATCCGATGGTAAAAGGGTACTACACAGAAGAGTTCCTGGAGTTGTGTCAAAAACAATCGATTTATTTCGATCCTGCAACAGAGGATTTAGAAACGATTCAGCATCATACAGTAGATTTCCTTGGAATCAATCAATATTATCCTAAACGCGTTCGCGCTCCTCGTTATCAATGGAATGAAGAGACACCTTTCCATCCAGAACGATATTATGAAGTCTTTGATTTACCTGGGAAGAAAATGAATAATTCCAGGGGATGGGAAATCTATCCGAAAATCATGTATGATATAGCCATGTATCTAAAAGAAAATTATCATAATATCCCTTGGCTGATAACAGAAAACGGTATGGGAAGAGAATATGAAGAACAGTATATGGATGAGAAAGGAATCGTGCAAGATGATTACCGTATCGAATTTATCGGACAGCATTTGCGTTATTTGATCAAAGCAACAGAAGAAGGCGCAAATTGCGAAGGCTATATGTTATGGGCATTCACTGACTGTGTGTCACCAATGAATGCATTTAAGAATCGATATGGATTAGTTCGAATCGAATTGAACGATGAACGAAGCAGAACATTGAAAAAATCTGCTTCGTGGTATCAGACTTTGATTGATAAGAGAGAATTGGATTTGCCTGACGAAATCTATAAATAAATAGAAGTTTTTTGTAGACGTTCATTGTATTTACTGGTTATTTGAAATAAAAAAGGTTGTGAATCCAGCGTTTTGAGCTAATACCCAGGGTCAGCTGATTGAACACCGTTTATTGAGAGGTTGTGAAAAAGCTGTCCTGCAACAAGTAATAAGAACAGCAAAGTAAAAACAACATCTTATGTTTTTAACTTGGTTGGACTTATTACCGCAGATGCAAGCTTTTGAATACCGTTTATTCGAAAAAAGTTGTGACAAGTTTTGTGTCACAACTTTTTTTGTGCACGTTAAAAGAAAAAAGGTAATAAAAATTAATTTGTGTGTTTAGTGTGCGCTTTCTTTTTTAGTGTGTATGTAACTTGGTATAGACCTTAAATGTGATGATATCAACTTTTTAAAGCGCTTTTAAAGCTGGCACGCTACTTGCTTATATACAAGTGTAAGTATAGAAAGGAACGTGTTTAAAATGGAAAAGAAAACAATCATGCTTGTATGTTCAGCTGGAATGAGTACAAGTCTCCTAGTCACAAAAATGCAAAAGGCAGCAGAAGCAAAAGGAATGGAAGCAGACATCTTTGCTGTATCTGCTTCAGATGCGGATAATCAACTAGAATCTAAAAATGTAGACGTTTTACTTTTAGGACCGCAAGTACGCTTTATGCAAAATCAATTTGCTGAAAAGCTAGCACCTAAAGGCATTCCTTTAGATGTAATCAATATGGCTGACTATGGCATGATGAATGGTGAAAAAGTACTCGACCAAGCAGAAAAACTAATAAACAAATAATAAAAATTATCGGAGGATACAATAAATGGAAGATCAAAAAAATCTAGAAGCCATCATGGGTCTGATCATGTTTGGCGGAAATGCAAAAAGCGATGCAATGGAAGCGATTGCTGCTGCGAAAAAAGGTGATTTCAATTTAGCAGATGAAAAAATCAAAGATGCAGAGGAATCTTTAGTCCAAGCACATCACTCTCAAACAGAGATGCTGACACAAGAAGCACAAGGAAATCACGTTGAAGTCACGCTTTTGACGGTCCACAGTCAAGATCATCTGATGACATCTATAGCTTTTACAGATTTAGCAAAAGAGATCATTGATCTGTATCGTCGATTGAACGCGTAATCTACAGTAAAGAAAAGAGGGAAGATTTATGGATAAATTTGTTGCATTTATGGAGAAACATTTTATACCTGTAGCATCAAAAATTGGTGCACAACGGCATTTAGTTGCGATTCGGGACTCATTTATGGTGAGTATGCCGTTAATGATCTTAGGAGCATTAGCAGTAATGATCAATAACTTACCGATTCCCGGGTTCCAAGAATTGATGAACTCAATTTTTGGTGGTGAATCATGGAAAGGATTCGGGGCTGCTGCTTGGAACGGTACATTTGCCATTCTTTCTGTCTTGATTGCTTTCTTGCTTGCTTATCATTTAGCTAACGGCTACCGAAAAGACGGTGTTTCCGCAGGTGTGATTTCTTTAGGCTCTTTCTTCGCTTTAGGCGGAGCATTAGGTATGAGCTCAAACGGTTTGTTTATTGCTATTATTGTTGGGATTATTTCAACAGAAATCTTTGTACGTTTAAGCGGAAATGAAAAATTGATCATCAAAATGCCTGATGGTGTGCCACCGGCAGTTGCAAAAGCATTTGCTTCATTACTACCAGCAATGATCACTATCTCTGCGTTTGCTTTATTTGCTGCAATTTTTGCTGCATTCGGTGTTGATGATATCGTAGGTTCTTTCTATACAGTGGTCCAAGAACCATTTATGGGACTTGCAAACTCTTATCCATCTGCCTTACTGCTTGCATTTATCACACCATTCTTATGGTTCTTTGGTTTACACGGAGCGAATATGGTCGATCCTTTGATGCAAACAATCAATGCGCCAGCCATTGAAGCAAACGTTAATGCAATCGCAGCTGGACATAGCGCACCGTTTATCGTGAACAAACCTTTCTTTGACAGCTTTGTCAACTTAGGAGGAACAGGTGCAACTTTAGGTTTACTGTTAGCTATTTATTTAGTAGGACGTAAAAACAAACCATATATGGTTGTAACAAACTTGTCGATTGCGCCAGGTGTCTTCAATATTAATGAACCAACGATGTTTGGGTTACCTATCGTGTTGAACCCGATCATGTTCATTCCATTTATTTTGACACCAATGGTCTTAGTTAGTGTTGCTTACTTTGCGACTTCTACAGGTTTAGTGCCAGCAGCTACCGTTATGCCTCCATGGGTAACTCCACCAATTATTGGCGGTGTATTGGCAACAAAAAGTATTGCAGGTGGTGTACTAGCCGCTGTCAATTTGGTTCTTTCTATTTTGATCTATCTACCGTTCGTCAAGGTAGCTACGATCCAAGAAAGAAGAAAAGAAGCTTTAGATGCTTGATTAATCAAAAAACGGAGAACAAGTGATTGTTTTCCGTTTTTTTTACATCACTATTGTTGTCATTGCTAATTTTCATAAAGACTTGTATAATTTTTGTAAACGTTTTATTTTAGTCGGAGGTTTAAACATTGGTTACATATAACTGGATCAAATTAAGAGAACACCCAGAATTAGTAAAACAAAGTGCGAAGTGGTTTTCATCAAAATGGGGAGTTCCTGCTGTTGTGTATGAGGAAAGTATTCGTACTGGAATCGCTAATAAGGAAAGTATTCCTCAATGGTATGTGGTCTTAGATGAAAAAGAAACCATCGTCGGAGGAGCGGGCGTTATTGAAAACGACTTCCATAACCGCCCTGATTTGACACCAAATCTTTGTGCCCTGTTTGTTGAACCGGAAAAGCGTAAGCAGGGGATAGCCAAGCGGATATTAGCGGAAATCAGAAAAGAAATGCATCAACTTGGGTACGAAAAACTTTACTTAATTACAGATCATACCACGTTTTATGAACGATACGAGTGGACATTTTTGACAATGGTCAAGGAAGAAAGTGGGACGACCGCTCGTCTGTATCAAAGTGATACGATAGGGTGAAAAAAGAGGCATGAGATTTTTTCAAATCTCATGCCTCTTTTTTTTTGCTTGTTCTCTTCATTGCTTTTTTTTCGTCGTAAATAAAAATGTTCCTTACGATTCTGAGAATAGGACGAATCGTCAAGAAAATAGCACCAGCCAAATAAAAATAGGTGCCATATCGATCGGGGATTTTAGTTAAGGAAGCAAGGCTTCCAAAAATATAGAAAATCCCGGTTAATAAATCGACAGCCAGTGAGATCAATGTGTAACGATTTTGGAAATAGAAGCGGAAGCGACGTCCTCGTATTTCGATATCTTCTTCTTTTCCTATTTCGATCTCATGGGTATTTCGTTTGATTTTGGGCATAAAGAAAATCACCTGTATTTTTTACTGAATTCAAGGTTTCAAAACAACTTTTATATTTTTATCTTCTTTTTTGTCAAAGATCTCATATGCTTGTGCTGCTTCTGATAGTGGCAGCGAATGAGTAATGATTTGTGTAGGATCGAATAGTCCTTCTGCAATCATTTCGTAAATTTTTGGCATTAGATGGATAATTGGTGCCTGTCCATGCTTGACAGCGATATCCCGCATAAAAAATTCTTGCAGCGGGTAAGAAGAAGCTGGAGTCATATAAACACCAGTTACTTGGACTGTTCCAAATTTTTTGACAGCTTGCGATGCCATCTGTAATGGAGAGATTGTGCCGCTTTGTAAGCTTACTAAATTTTTCGCTTTTTCTTTGACAGGCTCTAATCCGTCCATTCCTACACAATCGATAATGACATCTGCGCCACCTTTAGCCAGTTCATACAATTCTGTTCCAGCTTGTGCCGTGTCTTCTAAGAAATAAGTTTCAACCCCATTGTAATTAGCCGCTTTATCTAGACGGTGCTGTACTGGATCTACTGCGATTACGCGCTCTGCTCCAGCCATAACAGCGAATTTTTGAGCGAATAGACCGACTGGACCAGAACCTAGAATCACAACTGTATCGCCTTTTTTTACTCCTGCGTTTTCAACGCTCCAATAAGCTGTGGGCAAAATATCTGATAGAAATAAAACTTTTTCATCAGGAAGATCATTATCTGGTACAACAAATGAAGTAGAGTCTGCATAAGGAACTCTTAGATATTCCGCTTGACCACCCCAATGATTACCGTTCAACTTGCCAAATCCGAAAAGCCCGCCATATAACTGATCTGGATTTGATTCATCACATTGGCTTTCCATGTGATTCAGGCAGAAATGACAATGACCACAACTAATATTAAAAGGGATAACCACACGTTGCCCTTTTTTCAATGTTTGAACTTGAGATCCCACTTCTTCAACGATTCCCATTGGTTCGTGTCCTACAATATACCCTTTTTCCAAAACTGCTTCACCATGATGGTAAAGATGCAGATCGGAGCCGCAAATGGCTGTTGCTGTGATACGGATGATTGCATCTGTTGGTTCTAATATTTTTGGATCATCTACGTTTCTGATTTCCATTTTCTGTTTTCCTTGCCAAGTGACTGCTTTCATTGGAGATGCTCCTTTCAGATTCATAAAATTGTCTGCATTATTAGTACTACAGATAATTTCATTTTAAAGGAGATCTTACCTTTTTGATAATGAAACGCTTTTTTTCTTAAATGAAACATTCTATAGTCTTATGTATTTGTGTTCGGAGAGGTGAGTTTCCGATTTTTTAGTGTAATGGTAATCATTGAAATAGTTGTATCTGTTAGATGATGTTGGATTGGCAAGAGAGTAAACGTTGAAAAAATGGTTGTTTTCAAAAAGAAACAGACATAAATAAAAAGAGGTTATGACAGAAGGGATCAGTTTCTCGGTATTAAGTCAAATTTATGCAAAAACGTGAGGAACCATTTTCACAAAATTTTTCTTCATACTCGAAACTAAACGACTTTTTCATAACCTCTTGGTAAACGGTGTTCAAAAGCTTGCATCTGCGGTAATAAGTCCAACCAAGTCAAAAACATAAGAAGCTGTTTTAGCTTGGCTGCTCTTATTACTTGATGCAGGGCAGCTTTTTCACAACCTCTTGGTAAACGGTGTTCAAAAGCTTGCATCTGCGGTAATAAGTCCAACCAAATCAAAAACATAAGAAGCTGTTTTAGCCTGGTTGTTCTTATTACTTGATGCAGGGCAGCTTTTTCACAACCTCTTGATTATTCAAACATTTTTTTTGCGGCACGAGCTAGAGTAGGAATATCTTTGTCGTAACGCGGTGTTTTGACAAGACGTGACATAGGGATACCCGCAAAATGGAAAGCAGCGATTTCTCCAGAACGTACAGCACTTTGTTCAGTAAAGATCATCTGATAAGGCTGCTCGACAAATTCTCCTGTAAAGGCCAGATTGGTCGAATGTTTAGGAATGACTTTTGGTCGATCGCTTTTGGCACGATTATTGAACAACGCGGAAGCATAAGGCATATAGACAGGGATATTATTTATTACGCTGTCGAAAATTTCTGTTTCTTTTTCACGAATATTCACTGGTCCAGGATCTACTTTTGAAAGTTGTCCAATCAGTTCTTCTAGCATTTCTTTTCCATTCATTTTAATATACTGTTTATCCACAAATTCGCCACGTCGTCTTGGATAAAGGAAATAACCCCAAATAACTGTTTCATTTGGTTTCTGAGACGTAAAATGCGGTTGATGATGCACGACGATAGACATATTGACATCTTTTTGGCCTAACGGCGTGATCGGTGTGGTTGAAATAAATGAATTCAAGGCATTTCCTGGTTCTTGAGTCGTGATACGGGTGATTTCATTCAACAACAAATGGTTTTTCGTCGTCAGGGTAAAGCTGACCCATTCGCTTGCATCTCGATCAGCAAAGAATTTGTCAGGATTTCCCAAGTTGTAGAAACGTTCACTGGCTTTTTTCCAGAGACTAGAAGCTGCACCATAATCCATATTTTCTACAGCTGGTGTTTCGTAATCTCCTAAAGTAGCTGAATCTGTAATGGACCCATTAGTGAAAATAACTGCTGTATCTTCATCGACCACAACGTGTTCTTCTTCTTGAGTCAGTGTATTGGTCATTTTCAAACCAGTCACAGTGATTTCATCTTGCATCGGTGTTTCTTTGAATTCCCAGTCAGTGACACGGCGGTTCAAAATGATTTTGCATCCTTGTTCTTTCAAGTACTCGATCAAAGGAAGCATAATACTTTCGTATTGATTGTAACGTGTTCGATTGACGCCCACTAGATGTTCGATTTGAGTGAATTCATAAATCATTTGATGCATATAGCGACGCAATTCTTGAGCAGAACTACGTGTTCTGAAAGCAAATGTTGTTTCCCACATAAACCAGAAGTTTGTTTCAAAAAAGTGTGGATCATCTTTGAAATATTCTTCGATAGTGATATTGTCTAGTTTTTCTTCTTCTGAATCAGGCATAGCAATCAGTTTAGTCAGAAGAATACGGTCTTTATTATTGAATCCCAGTTTTCCGCCATCAATGATTCCTTTGCCACCTTCCATCAAACGTGCTTTGTCAAAGGTTCGGTGTTTTGCATCAAAATCTCTCGTATCTTCTTCAGCAGTCATCCCTGGCTCAGTAACAGAAGGTATTCGACTTAACAGATCCATCAAATCTACATAGGTACGGTAATTAAGCATGCGACCGCCTCGAGCAATATAGCCTTTTTGGTTTTCTAATGGATGGTTTTTATTCCAATATTCATCCACTACAGTGTCGGTCGGTGCACCATCATTTGAACCGTGATCATCCAATGAATAAAAGGTGATCTGATCCCCTTTCCATTTGCCTTCTTGAATCAAATAAACAGCCGCTGCCATATTGGCAATACCGGCACCAATCATTATTGCTTTACTTTTTCTCATTGTGATTCCTCCAATGTCTTCCAAGTATGTCCGTAGTGATTCAACTAAATAGGATGCTAGATTGATTCGAATTCATCATATAAATGACTGTCATCTTCGAATAGTCCTGTCTTTTTTCCTAGATATGCAGCGCCAAGGGCAAGCAAACCTAAACCGATGCCGACTTTGATTAATTTTTTACTCATGAAAAACGCCTCCTTGTTTTCTCTTTCTATATCCAAGGATAGTTCGTTTTTATTAGAATGCCAAATGATAGGACGAGAAGAAAAAGGAAATTTTGACAAAAAAGAAGAAGTGTCTGATTTTCCTGTAAATAAAAATAGGGTAGGTAAGAAGAAAAGATTTGAGGAGGTGTATGGTTCTATTTTTAGAAATTTGGGTACAAAAAAAGCACCGAGACAGTGCTTCTTTGAAAAGCTGATGACGGACTAAGCCTTATTTTAACTTGCTACGTTGTTTTGGATACTTCCACGATTTATGGATGGAGGGAGAAAAATGGGAGAGTGAAAAAGAAAAATTTAAGCGAACCGTTATCATTAGAACAACTTTTAAATAGACGAACAAGGTAACTTTCTTTTACAATAAAAGAATAGGAACAAATTAAAAGAAAGTAGGTAGCGTATATGTTTCGCTCAAATTTAATTGAATTTCTAGAATGGATCATTGCTATTTTAAATATTTGTTCTATCGGTATCTTAATTGTCGGGATCGTTCTTGTTCTATTCAAACTTTTTGATTGGTCTCATGTCAAGAAAAACTATGCAGAACGTAATACTCGTAATGCAGATACAAGAAAACTGCTAGCAAGTTATATTTTGTTAAGCTTGGAAGTACTAGTCGTTGCTGATATCATCGAGTCAGTTATCAAGCCGACTTGGACAGATATTTTGAAGCTTGCACTTATTATTATCATTCGAACAGTCATTTCTTATTTCTTGAATCAGGAAATAGAAGACAAAGAAAAACAAAGAAGAGGAGAGGTAGGATGACGACAGAGTTGATGCAGTTTCTTCTTCCATATTTTGAAAAACTTGTACTGGGACTTGATATCTTTGCTATCTGTTTATTGGTTTGGGGTGTTTGTCTATCAATCAAGGATTTTTTGAAATATTTATTTGTCCATACAAAAGTGCAAAGCGACCGAGTCAGCGAGAACAATGCTATTAAAAAGATGTTGGGAGGCTATATACTTCTAAGTTTGGAAATTCTTGTTTCAGCTGGGATCATCGAATCGATTATCAAACCTACCTTGCAGGATATTTTCCAACTAGCGGCGTTGGTAGTTATCCGAACCATCATTTCTTATTTTTTAAATAAAGAGATCGGACCCGTAGATGTCCAAAATAAGTGAGGTTGTGAGCCTGATGTGTATCAAGAGATTGTTACAGAAATGGGCATCTTCAACAAATAAGAGGCTGTGACATGATTTTTGTCACAGCCCCTTATTTGTTTTGCACAGCTGAAATGATAGCTCGATCGATCGTATTGATCGAAATAGGAATAATATTTTCATATTGGACCGCATCTGGTGTATATAATGTACGTTCACATAATACCCGGTTTGAGGACTGCTGCGCATACTTCTTTATATCAGATATACTTGAATAAATTGTTGGTGCAACTTGAAAATCGAAAGTAGTTACAGCTTCCAAGGCTTCCCGATAAATCAGATAATGAACATCCGAATTTGTGACGATATAGATAGTCAGATGTTCTTTTGTCAGACGGAGAATTCCGCTCAATTCGATCACAAAAGCCCGCATGCAATTAGGATTCAACCGTAGATCATAAGGTAACTGGCTGGACCAGCTGGAAAAAATTGTCTGGACTTCTTTATATAAATTTGTCTGTTCCTCATTTAGAAGATAAAATTTTTCTGGCATGAATAATTGATAGTTATCCCAAGCCGAACGCATCAGATGAATCAGCGCACGTTCGAATGGTTGGTTTCCGAATAATTCTTGATTGAAGTGAGATTCAAAGGTAGCAACTAGTTCTTTTATTTCGGGAGTATTGTCAATAAACACTTGGTGTAGCTGTTGAAAGTCTTCCGCAATCAACTGATAAGAATGGAAACCATAATTACAAAGATTGAATAGTGTCAAAATAAAGGCGAATTCTTCTTTTTTATAATAGGTTTGGAAATCAGTGTTTTCCCATGCTGATTCGACATAATTGTAAATAGGACGTTTTTTGATTTCTTCGATAAATTTTGAATCTATTGTCACAGCACACACTTGCTGGCGTAGGAAACTGATAGCAAAACCAATCAATAAGATTTCTTTATTTTCTTTATCATAAAATCTGCCACTATTTTCCGTTGCGGATTCAATGAAACGATCGGCACGTTCAAAAAACGATTCAGGTAGCTCCCAAGAATTAAAACCGCCTAAACGATACGACACATTAAGAAGCAGCAGACGTCTTTCCATTTCAGTGAATCGAGGGGAGTAGCGGTCGATTTCGATCCCGCAGTCATTAAAATAAGCTAATACTTGTTTTTTTAATGAATAAGCTTTGCTGACAGAGATGAATTCACATTCAGTTAATTGAAGATAATCAGGTTCATCTTCTTCCAAATAAAGCAGACAAGTTTTTAAAAACAACGAATTTTGAGACAATTGCTGCATGATCTTGCATCGAGGTATATGTTCTGAAAAATATAAAGTGTAACGGTCCTTTTCCCGATGTGTATAAGCGATCTGTTCTTCAAATTCTTTTTTTATGTTATTGATATCATTGAGCAAAGTGGTTTTGCAAACATGCAGGAGATTGGAGAGCTTTTCTAGATTGACTTCTTTATTTACATAGAATTGCCCACATAAAAACAGCTGTCTTAAAATATTTTTCTCAATATATTCTTCAATCATAGTAGAGCCTCCACCTTGTATTTTTTTGCACAATATGGGAAATATTATGACATGTTTTCTTTTTGAAATCATCAGTTAATTTCTGAAAAAGCATATAAATGCCGTTAAAAAAGGTTTTTTATGTTATAAAATTTGGAAAACAGATAATTCTATTAAAAAATAAATTGTGAATTTTTAACAATATAAAAAAATAAAAATATGTTTAGTGAATGAAGGACAGTCATTTTATTTGTTTGTTCGTTTTTTTGCGTTGAATTATCAGAAAAATCCGACTTTATTTATTTTTGTTTGTAAAAATCTACGTGGATTTGATGTTATAAAAAAAAATTTCTCATTTTTGGCGCTATAGTGAAGAGGTGTTACAGATAAACACATGTATCTGCGAGACATTGACCAACAAAATATGGAGGGAAGAAAAATGAAAGATATGGATATCAAGGCCGTCTTTATAGGCGACAAAGCTGAAAATGGACCAGTTTATAAAATGTTGTTGAACAAGATGGTAGATGAACATCTTGGATGGAGAGAAAATTATATTCCTTCAGATATGCCTGCAATTAGCGAAGGAGATAAGCTCACTCCAGATTATCTAGCCACCCGCGACCATATGATAGAGGTCTTGGATGAAGTCAGTCAGCGATTACGCGCAGGATCGATCCCATGGCATTCAGCAGGCCGTTACTGGGGACAAATGAATGCTGAAACATTGATGCCTGCTTTATTAGCTTACAACTATGCGATGCTGTGGAACCCAAATAATGTTGCATTGGAATCTTCTATGGCAACTTCGCAAATGGAAGCAGAAGTAGGACAGGATTTTGCTTCATTATTCAATATGACAGACGGATGGGGACACATTGCAGCAGATGGTTCTATTGCTAATCTTGAAGGGTTATGGTACGCCCGCTGCATCAAATCGATTCCTTTAGCTGTCAAGGAAGTGCTGCCTGAACAAGTGAAAAAAATGTCTGAGTGGGAACTTTTGAATTTATCTGTTGAAGAAATTTTGGAAATGACCGAAAGCTTTACGGACGAAGAAATGGATGAGGTCAAAGCAGCTTCTTCCCGTAGCGGAAAAAATATCCAAAGATTAGGGAAATGGCTGGTGCCTCAAACAAAACACTATTCTTGGATGAAGGCGTTAGATATTTGCGGAGTAGGCTTAGATCAGATGGTTGCTATCCCAGTTCAAGAGGATTATCGAATGGATATTAATGCTTTGGAAAAAACAATTCGTGAATTAGCTGAACAAAAAATCCCAATTCTAGGTGTGGTTGCTGTCGTAGGAACGACAGAAGAAGGTCAAGTAGACAGTGTAGATAAAATCGTCCAATTAAGAGAAAGGTTAAAAGATGAAGGGATCTATTTCTATTTACATGTTGATGCCGCATATGGCGGCTATGCGCGTTCACTGTTTCTAAACGAAGCAGGAGAATTTGTGCCGTATGCTTCCTTAGCTGAATTCTTTGAAGAACATCATGTTTTCCACCACTGCGTAACGATTGACAAAGAGGTATATGAAGGGTTCAGAGCTATTTCAGAAGCGGATTCTGTCACGATAGATCCTCATAAGATGGGCTATGTCCCTTATGCTGCTGGAGGAATCGTAATCAAACATAAAAATATGAGAAATATCATTTCTTATTTCGCGCCATATGTGTTTGAAAAATCAGTAAAGGCTCCAGATATGTTAGGAGCTTATATTTTGGAAGGATCAAAAGCTGGAGCAACCGCCGCCGCAGTCTGGACAGCACATCGTGTATTGCCATTGAATGTGACCGGATATGGTCAATTGATTGGGGCTTCAATCGAGGCAGCTCAAAGATTCAGAGAATTTCTCGATCATCTGACTTTTACTGTTAAAGGAAAAACAATCGAAGTCTATCCATTGAATCATCCTGATTTTAATATGGTCAATTGGGTATTCAAAGAACAAGGCTGTACAGATTTGAACGCTATCAATGAATTAAATGAAAAAATGTTCGATCGGTCTTCTTATATGGATGGCGATGTTTATGGTGAACGGTTTATTACTTCTCATACTACATTTACACAAGAAGATTACGGTGATTCTCCGATTCGTTTTGTTGAAAGAATGGGTCTAACGAAAGAAGAATGGAAAAAAGAACAGAAAATCACTCTGCTACGTGCGGCTATCATGACTCCTTATTTGAATGATGATCGAATTTTCAATTTTTATACAAAAGAAATCGCCAAAGCAATGGAAAAGAAACTAAACGAAATCATCCAATAGAACTGATTTTTGTGTGAAAGAATAACAAGAGACATATGGAGAACAGACAATTATTTGCTTCATCAAAACAATTGTATTTCCCCCTGTTTTTCATATATTCCTCGCCAAGATATTCTTTTTTATAAAACGTTCTATAAGTTGGATCGTTCGTTTCATGTATCAAACCCAGTTCACTAAGATCGTTCAATGGATGTTTCGGTGATACTGGGTTTTGTACTGAATCGATGAAACCTTGTCATTTCTGTTCTTGAACAAAAATAAAAGAAAACAAAAACATATGTCGCTATTGAAAGAAGGAATAAAGATGAAAGATACTGGTTCATCAAAGCAAATCACGACCATGACCTTTATCGGAATGACCTGCGCCCTTGTAGCAAGTGTACGAAATATTCCAGATGTAGCAGCAACGAGCTGGACGATGATTTTTTACATGCTGGTTGCAGTATTATTGTACGCTTTTCCAATCTCATTGATCTCTGGTGAATTTGCCGGAATGTTTCCCCAAAAAGGTGGTCCAGAACTTTGGGTATCGAATGCTCTAGGAAAAAAATGGGGGTTCGTTGTCTCATGGCTGTTATGGGTCCAAATGTTTCCTGGGATGGTGATGGTCGCTTCAGCACTTGCTCCGTTGTTTGGTAATATTATCGATAATGTGCCGCTTGGTTTGAACAGCAAATTTACATTAGTTGTCATTTTAGTCGTTTATTGGATCATCACTTTTTTGAATTTGAAATTTGATATGGCAAAAATCGGCGGAAAAGTCGGTGTTTGGTTAGGATTGTACGTGCCTTTGACGATGATGCTCTTATTAGGGTTTGCTGCGTGGATCAAAGTTGGGATCGTACCAACCGGAACATTAGGCAGTTTTTCATGGGACAAATTAATACCAGATACTACGACTGCATCCTCATTTGTTTATTTTGCGCCGATCATGTTTATTTTTACTGGTATCGAAATGTCCTCTGTGTATATCACTCGGTTGAAAAATCCAGTTAAAACGTATATTCGCGGAGTATTTGCCGCGTTAATTTTTATATTTTTCGTCAATATTTTGAATGCTTTAGTTGTAGCAAATGTCGTACCAAAAGGACAAATGGAATTGAATAATATCGCGCAATCTATTTCGATTTATTGCCAAATTCTTGGTTTGCCACATCTTATTGTGAATCTGTTTAGTTTACTTGTCTTCATTGGTGTAGCAGTCCAATTATCTGCTTGGGCCTCAGGACCAGCAAAGACAGTGACAGAAAGTGCTAGAAAAGGTGCGTATCCACCAAAATTCAATTTTTGGAAGACGAATCAATTTGACGTATCCAAATCCGTTATTTTGACTCAGTCTGTCATTATCTCAATCTTTGCACTTTTTTATTTGCTGATTCCTGGCGTCAATCAAGCATTTTTGATGCTCGTAAATTCAACTACTGTTATCTACTGTATCGTCTATGTCATCATGGGGATCGCAGTTTTGAGATTGCGTTATACACATGCAAAGTTGAATCGACCATTTAGAATTGGAAAAAAAGAGAAAAAGAGCAATCTTGGAGTTTGGACTGTCGTTATTGTTTTATTTGCGGCAATCGGATTTTCTGTCGGACTGACGATGAAAGCTGGGACATGGATCAATCTAATTGCAGTCACAGCCATCAGTGTCATTTTGTTTGTAGTACCACTCTGTATTGAAAAAATAAAGAAACCTTCTTGGGAACAGGAAGTCGCCATGCTGCTTGAAAAAGAAAAAGGTGAACTTGATGGAAAAACCGGCAATGAAACGGACTCTAACTAATCGAAATATCCAGTTAATCGCATTAGGTGGCGCAATTGGAACAGGATTATTTTTAGGTTCAGCAAAGGCAATTGCATCAACAGGGCCAGCTGTTATTCTCGTTTATTTGATATGCGGTTTGGCTATTTATGGTTTGATGCGGGTCATGGGTGATTTATTTTTAGCAAATAGTACATTTAACTCTATCAGTGATTTCGTTGACTATTATTTAGGCAAAAAGTGGGCATTTTTTGTCAATTGGACTTATTGGCTTTGCTGGCTTGGAGCTGGACTTGCGGAATTAACAGCAATAGGATTGTATATCCATTTCTGGTTTGTACATGTACCAGCTTTGATAAGCGGAGGTAGCGCACTAATGATCTTAATGGCAGTCAACCTTGTTGCAGTCAAGTGGTTTGGTGAATTGGAATCTTTTTTCTCAATCATCAAGATCTTGGGGATTTTCCTTTTTATCTTATTGGGTATAGGATTGAGTGTCTCAGATTTTCATACCCAGTCTATTGGAATCAAAGCAAATTTTGGACAGCTCAATGAATTAGTCCCGTTTGGCTTTGCTGGAATGATTGCTTCATTTCCTATGGTTTTATTCAGTTTTGCTGGAATTGAAATGATCGGATTAACAGTTGGTGAGACGAGTGACCCACAAAAGAATTTGAAAAATGCAATCAACTGTCTGCCTTGGCGTATCCTCTTTTTCTATATAGGAACGATTTTGTCGATTTTATTTGTTGTTCCATGGCATTGTTTAGATTTAAAAGAAAGTCCTTTAGTGACTATGCTGCAAGTGATCCATTGCCAAAGCGGAGCAGCAATTGTCAATCTAATGATTTTGGTTGCTTCTTTGTCCTCAGCAAATAGTGCAGTCTACAGTACTAGCAGGATTTTATATCAAACAGCAAAAGAGAAAAGTTTGCCCCATTGGTTTTGTGCGCTTTCTAAGAAAGGCGTACCTTTACACGGTATTTTAATTACAGGGATGTTATTTTTTGTCGGTCTTTGTCTA
This sequence comes from Enterococcus sp. H57, assembly GCF_003112495.1. NCBI lineage: Bacteria > Bacillati > Bacillota > Bacilli > Lactobacillales > Enterococcaceae > Enterococcus > Enterococcus sp. H57. Next base: position 133,041 of record NZ_BEHC01000010.1, on the reverse strand, counting down.
CATTTTTTTGTAGCTGATAGTCGATTGTTTTTTCAGCTTTTGGCAGGCATGACAACGAGTTGTTTTCTATTTGTGTGGTCTTCGATCTTGTGTGCACATGTTCAATTTATTAAAGAAAAGAAACGGAACACTACACAAAGATATAAAGATCTTGCTTTGTTGGTGTTTTTTACTTCAATTGCTTTCAGCTTGTTATTCGAAAGCACGACACGCTTTATTCCTTTTTTATTGGTTATCTGGTTTGTATTCTTAAATTTTGTATATAAAAGAATAAGCAATAGAAATATCAGTTAGGCCCAGATACATTCTGCAAAACGAATTATTTCAGACCCCCCTGAAATAATCGATACGCCTGAAAAAACTTCCCTGCGTATAATAACAGTATCAATTAAACAGGAGGGGATAGGATGAACTGGTACAGATTGACGGTAGAAGATGTATTGAAAAACTATCAAATATCAACAGAAGGCTTGTCGCAAGAAGAACGGCAGAAACGCCTGACTGATCAAGGATATAATGAGATAGAAGCAAGACAGCAGACAAAACGATGGAAAAAAATAGCAAAACACTTTACTGATCTGCTGATGATCGTGTTGATCATTGCCTCTTTTTTGAAATTTGCTTCGAGCGAATACATCGAAGGAAGTATTATTTTATTCGTAGTGATCGTCAACGGACTCGTTAGTTATTGGCAAGAAAGAAAAGCAGAAGAATCGTTGAATGGTTTGAAGCAGCTGATGGGACAAGAAGCGATAGTACTATCGAACGGGATGCAAGAAAAAATCCCTGCGAAAGAACTAGTAAAAGGAGATGTCATTGTCTTACGTGCCGGAGACGTCGTTCCAGCAGATGTTCGGTTGATCGAAGTACATGATCTACTAGTAGAAGAATCGATTTTGACGGGAGAATCAGAAGCATCTGAAAAAAATCATTCCGTTTTGGCAGCAGAAGAATCAATCGGTGACCAAAAAAATATGGCTTTTTCAGGAACGCTTGTACAATCTGGTTCTGCAGTCGGTGTCGTTGTAGAAACAGGAAACACGACAGAAATCGGTAAAATCAATCAAGCACTGCAATCGGTCGAACAACAAACGACGCCTCTGATCAAGAAGATCAACCGATTGAACAAACAAATTTTTCAAGGCATTCTTTGTTTGATCTTGTTCTTAGTTGTTTTTACAACATTCCGCTATGGCATGGATTGGCATATCCTTCTTTCAGCTATGATCGCTTTGGTGGTGTCAATGGTACCCGAAGGATTGCCAGCTGTGTTGACCATGATCCTATCTGTCGGAGTACATGAAATGGCAAAAGAAAAGGCGATCATCAAAGGACTGCCTTCTGTAGAAACATTAGGTTCTATGACAGTGATCTGTTCAGATAAGACAGGGACATTGACAAAAAATGAAATGACAGTTGTGGATGTAGCAGCAAAGGAAGAAACTCGCGTACTGTTTATTATGAAAAATTGTCAGGAATTAAAGACGAAAGAAGAACAGAAAACAGAAAATTTAAGTGGCAATCCGACAGAACTTGCACTGATTCGCCACACCGAAACAGCCGATCTGCCTTTGAAAAAAATAGAAGCAAAAATTCCGTTCAGCTCTGAATACAAATATATGGCAACGATGCATGCGGAGGAAAAAGGAGGGGTGATTTACGTCAAAGGTGCGCCAGAAGTATTATTGGCTAAATCAACTCTTTCTTCTTCAGAACAAGAAGCATGGGGTCAAACAGCCACAGCGTTTGCGAAAAAAGGTCAGCGTGTTTTAGGATTTGCTTACAAAAAAGTAGATTCGAAACAGGAACTCACGCATGAGTCTTTAACCCAATTAACTTTTGCAGGGATTGCTGGGTTGATTGATCCGCCAAAAGAAAGTGCAGTCAAAGCTGTAAAGGAATGCCAACAAGCAGGAATCTCAGTGAAAATGATTACGGGGGATCACAAAGATACAGCAAAAGCGATCGCGGAACAAATTGGCTTAAAACATACTGCTAAAGTTTTAGAAGGGATCGATTTGGATCTTATGTCTGAAGAAGAGTTGATTCGACAAGTACCAAAAGTCGACGTCTTTGCTCGAACGACACCAGAACACAAACTGCGAATCGTGAAAGCTTTGCAGAAAAATGGAGAAATCGTCGGAATGACCGGAGACGGCGTAAATGATGCACCTGCTTTGAAAAGAGCCGATATAGGAATCGCTATGGGAATCAAAGGTAGTGAAGTAAGCAAACAGGCAGCTGATATGGTTTTAGGAGATGATAATTTCCATACGATCGCAAAAGCCGTAAAAGAAGGTCGGCGCATTTTGGATAACTTGCAAAAGACCATCAATTTCTTCTTACCAACTGCGTTAGCTCAAGGATTGATCTTGATTTGGGCGCTGATACTGAATCGGCCGCTACCTTTGTCCCCAGTACAGATTTTATGGGTCAATATGGTAACGACAATTACTTTATCTTATGCATTAGGGTTCGAGTCGCCAGATCCAGAAATCATGAAGCGTCCACCAAGAGATCCAAAGCAAGGAATCCTATCAGGTTATCATTTGTTTCGGATCATCTATGTCGCACTACTGATCATGGTTCCTGCCTATTTATTGGCTATGCAATTTGAAGGGCAAAGCTTACAGCAAACCATTCTTCTGCAAAATATCGTCTTAGCTCAAGCTGTTTACATGATCAATTGCAGAGAGTTGTCCAAGCCGTCATTGAACCAAGGTCTTTTGCAAAACAAATCGCTTTTTCTTTCATTGGGTATCCTTGCTTTATTGCAGGGGATGGTTATTTTTCTGCCAATCGGCCAGCAGCTGATCGGTACAGTAAGTTTAACGATGACACAACAGTTATTGATTGGGGCAAATGTGATTCTTCTATTCTTAGTTGTAGAAATAGAAAAAGGGATCATGAATAAACTGTTTCGCAAAAAAGAAAAAACAGCTAGAGAATTCAGTCGCTAGCCGTTACTATAAAAAAGTTTTGAAAGTGAGTTCAGTCAAACGATTGAGCTCATTTTTCGTTGGAATAGAAGAAATGTATACAATAGGGATATCTAGAGAATCCAGCGGGAAATTGGAAATCAAGATATCTGTTTTTTCAAAAGAAATAGTGGAAAGATCGGTTAGTTCGATAGGTAAGAAGCAGACACGTTTTCCTAGATAATCTTTTAATTCCTGCTGCAAGAACGCCTTCCATGAAGGTTCTCCTTGGAAAATAAAATAGACATTGAACAAATTCGGTTTGATAGAAAAAATCGTTTGTTGAATCAGTAAAGACAAGAGTTGAAGAAAGTAATTTGGTTCATTGATTTCCATTTCTTTTTTTAGATCGTTCAGTAAATTCTCTTTCTGCTGATATAAGTGTGCATATTGCTGATCATACGTCTCTAAAAAACGATGGTATTGGCGTTCCAAAGGTTCAATCAGTATCGGCGATTCATGATATTTTAATACGAGGAGAGCCAAGTTATCAGTCAGAGATGTTTTTTTTAGTTGATCAAGAGACAGCTCTGAAGCTAGTTCCTCTACAAACGTTTCGAGGACCTCTAAAAATGGAGAATGATGCAGGCAGCGAGCGGTTTCTTGTCCATAGTTATTGTTGTAATTCCAACTTTCCAAAAAGCAGAAAGAAGCAAAAGAAAGCTCAGTGTCTTTAAGATAAATACCTTCCGTTAAATACAATTTTTTCAATGCAGAGTCATACAGGGAGGCGAGTGTGCTGTTGATATGGATAGAAGAATCTAATCGGCAATTCGCTTTTATACGGATCGTATTGATAAAGAACCAACATGTTCCGAAAATCTCTTCTGTTTCAACAGCTAGTTCAGTTTGACTGAGGTTTCTTAAAAATTGAAAATAATGGGATTCATGGATCGAATAATCCTCGAAAAAATAGTTGTTATGAGTGAAAGGAATCAGCAATCGATGATAGAAAGTACGAATCGCACGCTCTTTTCCAAGAATACAAGCTGTATATTTCGTCAAATCGATCTGCAAGTCGTAACTTGCTAAACGCTGATTGATTTTAGTCACATGTCTTTTCAATGTCCCATAAGAAAGCCCATGGTCGGCTAGAAAATCAGGGACAGCAACTTTTTTTGTAAAAAGCAGACTTTTCAATAGTTCGACACTGACTGATTGTTTGAAAAAAATCTCCCAAAGGTCATTTGTCAATAAATTTTGCTGGTTTTGCAAACTGATTCCTGCTTGATTGCTGATGATGTCCCAGCCTTCGGGCAGCTGAGAGCGAATAGATTGAAGGTCAGAAAAAATCGTTCGTTCGGTTGTCCCTATGATTTCAGCTAATTCATTTACGGTTATCTTTGTATGATTCAGCAATTGTTCTACTAAAGAAACATGACGTCGAATATCTTTTTCGGTAATGATTTTTTTCATTAGTGAATACATAAATCAGACTCCCTTCTATTCTAAGAATACGGAGAAAATAAACGGTGGTCAAGTTTCAACTGATTTTTCAATCAGTGTTTATTTTTATGGAGCATTTACTGATGATAAGAATTTCATCATGAACTTGAAAAATGATACCACTAAAATAAAAAAATAGGTGGGCAAACAATAATCAACATTTTAATAGTAGATGATAGCAAGACCAACACAGGCGGATTGAACATTTAAGAGTTGATAAAAAAGAAAAATATCGAAGTATTTGATTAGCAGCTACTTGTATTCATTTTTCTATTCTTACGTGGTATCTTTGAATAAAGCGAATCAATAAGAAAGAGATGGAAGCAGATGCTAACGAAAAAAGAACTAATCGATCACATCAATGAAACATACAATTTGTCTCCAGAATATATTTTTAAAAAATTTCCTAATTATTGCGTATTCAGACATCAAAAAAGCAAAAAATGGTTTGGGGTCCTGATGTCTGTTCCAGAAGAAAAAATCTATGATGATGCAAGTGACCATAGGATCATCGATATTCTTGATTTGAAGGTCGATCCTGAACTTGGCGGAATTTTGCGAGGAAAAGAGGGGTATTTTCCAGCCTATCACATGAATAAAGAACATTGGATCTCTGTTGATCTACGTAAAATAGAAAAGCTAGATGAACTAGCAGATTTGATTGATGGAAGTTTCCAATCAACGCAATGAATTCTAGGAAAAATAGAGAAGAGATTGTAACAGAAATGTTTAGCTTCAAGAAATAAGAAGGAATTTACGAAAATTGCTTCTCAAATTTTTGGGAAATTTCGGCTTATTTTCTAAGAAATTACTTCTGGAACACCGTTTGTTCGAAAAAAGAGCTGCGACAAGAATTTTGTCCCAGCTCTTTTTTTTATTTTCCTAAATAAAATTCCCGCATCGTTTTTGCAATCATTTTGATCAAAGGATGATCTTCTGTGAAGCTAGAAGATAAATAAATTGTTCGTGTCAAGGGCAAATCTTTGATTTCCCGCAAGACGAAAGGATCATTTTTATCGTAAGACCAAGAAACTTTTGGGAAAAAGCTAACAGCTAATCCTTGCTTGACAATAGAACGTAATGTCGCAGGATCATCTGTCGTCGAACTGATCGTCAATTCGATACTTTTCGCTTCAAGTGCTGCATCCAGTGTATGACGGAAGGCGTTGCTCTTTGACAGCATCAAGATGGGGGTGCGCTGGATATCTTCTAATTGCAGATGTTCTTTTTTCGCAAGAGGATGTTTCTTAGGAATGGCGACATAAACAGGTTCTTTCATGATAGGAATATTGGTCATGCCAGGCTTCATCTCCGAAGTGATGTACAGTACAGGATCGGTAATATCATCTGGTAAATGATGTTGCATGATCGTTAATTGGATATCAGGATGCTTTTCCATAAAAATTCGGACCAAGTTCGGAATAGAAACAGAAGCTACCTCTAAATACAATATGACGGAAGTAACGATCTTCTCATTGACCGAAGACAATAATTTGATTCCTTCTTCTAATGTGTCTAATGTCTTGACTGCATATGGATAAAATTCTTCTGCATAAACGGTCGTCTCAATGTTTCTGCCGCTATGGTAAAACAAAGGGACACCTAATTCGTTTTCCAAATGTTTGATCGCACGGCTCAAGGCAGGTTGAGAAATAAATAATTCTTTGGCTGCTTGGGTAACATTTTTTGTTTCGAATACTTTTTTAAAATACTGCAGATGAAGCAATTTCATAATTATCCATCCCATCCATACCTTTTTGTTATGGTTTTTTCTTTTTTTGGCATTTTTTATTATAGCAGAAATTGACTAAGATAGCAGTGGAAAAAGTAAGTGCTAAGGAGGCGAGGCTCATGAGTACAGGTTTCTTATTTCCTGGACAAGGCAGTCAGAAGTTAGGGATGTTAGCAGATATCCCTGAAGCGTATATGGAACGTTTAGAAAATGTGACGGGGTATCGGTTAGTTGATAAAGAAGAAAACTATCAAGATACGGTTTTTATCCAGCTAGCATTACTGACAAAAGCAGTATTTTATTTAGATGAAATGGAAAAAAACGGTATTCAGCCTGATATTGCAGCAGGACATTCGATCGGTGCTTTTTGTGCAGCTGTTGCTTGTCGATCTTTGACATTTGAGAATGCAGCGGAACTAGTCTATCACCGGGCAGTCTTAATGAAAGAAGCTTATCCAAGCGGTTATGCAATGGGCGTAGTAGTAGGTGTGACGAGAAGCGAAGCAGAGGAAATGGTAGCCAAAACATTTGATCCTGACCATCCAGTTTATCTGTCAAATGAAAATTGTCCGATGCAACATACGTTATCTGGGAGTATCGAAGGTTTATCCGTTACGTTGGCAGAAGCCAAACGGCACCAAGCGCAAACAGCGAAGCTGCTGAAAGTTCCTGTGCCATCTCACTGTCTCTTGATGAATGATACGGTCAAGAAATTCAAGCCGTATATGCAGTCTGTCCATCTATCTGATGCTAGATGTTTGTATATAAAAAATACGGATGGAAGAGCCACTCAGGACGCAGAAGAGATTCGTAAAGATTTGTTGGAAAATCTAGCTTTCCCTGTGCAGTGGAACCAAATGATGGACTTGGCAAAAGAATTAGGAATGGATCTGACGATTGAATTTCCCCCCGGCAATACTTTGACAAAGCTGATTCATACAAAATTTGGTGTAGATAAAGGGATCCGTACGATCAATCTAGACCAACATGGTATTGATGACGCCACGTTTCTATATCAAAAATGGAGATGACTAATTATGGAAAAACCAAACCGCAACTGGGCTTCTAAACGCGAAAAAAAAGCGCAGCGATTGGAAAAAATCAGCAACTTGCTCAATGGCAAGTATGTAGAAACTGAAAAAATCGTAGAAGTAATGGAAAAACTGATTGCTCCCGGCGACAAAGTTGTATTAGAAGGCGACAATCAAAAACAAGCAAGTTTTCTTTCAGAAAGTCTTGAAAAAGTAGATGCAGAAAAAGTGAATGATCTGCATTTGATCATGTCTAGTATCTCACGACCAGAACATTTGAATATTTTTGAAAAAGGAATCGCAAGCAAGATCGATTTCTCTTATGCTGGTGCACAAAGCTTGCGTGTCGCCCAAATGATTGAAGACGGCACAATGAAATTAGGTGATATCCATACTTATTTGGAACTTTATGGACGCTTATTCATCGATTTGATTCCAAATGTTGTTTTAGTAGCTGCAGATAAAGCAGATAAAGACGGCAACTTGTACACAGGTTTCAATACGGAAGAAACATCAACAATCATCGAAGCTGCAGCTTTCAAAGATGGTATCGTGATCGTTCAAGTCAACGAAGTTGTCGATTCTTTACCACGTGTAGATATCCCTGGTGACTGGGTAGACGTTGTCGTGAAAGCAGATAAACCTTATCAATTAGAAGCTTTATTCACACGAGATCCTCAAAACATCACAGAATTGCAAATTCTAATGGCAATGATGGCAATCAAAGGAATCTACGCAGAACACGGCGTACAATCTTTGAATCACGGTATTGGATTCAATACAGCAGCTATCGAATTGTTACTGCCAACTTATGGTGAATCACTAGGGTTAAAAGGGAAAATCGCGAAGAACTGGGTATTGAACCCACATCCAACGATGATTCCAGCCATCGAATCAGGTTGGGTTGAAAGCATCCATAGTTTTGGTGGCGAAGTTGGTATGGAAAAATATATTGCTGCTCGCCCAGATGTCTTTTTTGTCGGTAAAGACGGCACGATGCGCAGTAACCGAACATTATCACAAGCAGCTGGACAATATGCAATCGATATGTTTATCGGTTCAACCTTGCAATTAGATTACGAAGGAAATTCTTCTACCGTAACAAAAGGACGTTTATCTGGTTTTGGTGGAGCGCCTAACATGGGACATAATCCTGGCGGTCGTCGTCATTCTACACCAGCATGGCAATCACTTCGCGACAATGATGATCCATTAGGTAAAGGACAAAAATTAGTTGTTCAAATGGTTGAAACATATGGTTCAAATAAAAAACCAGTCTTTGTCGAAGAATTAGATGCATTAGCTGTTCAAAAACAGGCAGGCTTAGCCAATGCACCAGTGATGATCTATAGCGAAGATACTACCCATATCGTGACAGAAGAAGGAATTGCTTATTTGTACAAAGCAAAAACAAAAGAAGAACGTCAAGCAGCAATTGCAGCAATTGGCGGTGTTACACCTCTTGGAATGACTAGCACGAAAGAATCACTAGATAGCTTGCGTGAAGCCGGAATCGTGAAATTACCAGAAGATCTAGGTATCAAACGCAGTGAAGCGAAACGTTCATTATTAGCTGCACAAACAATCGATGATTTGATCGAATGGTCAGATGGCCTGTATGAACCACCAATGAAATTCAGAACTTGGTCATAAAATTGGCGAGAAAAACCTTTTGTCGCCATTTACCCAGATGGAAGAAGAAAGACGAATAAGCAGAACGTGTATGCTCTGTTTTACAAAAAGGGGAGAGATCCATGGAACAATTAGCTTATAAATATCCAACGAAACAGCCGATCAATAAGAAAATCCATGTAGGAGTGGTCGGTTCAGGAGATTTGGAAATCTTGATGTTTCCAACAGAAAAAACAGAATCTACTGTAAAAATTTGTACAGGAAGCGATGGCTTCGGCGAAGTATGGAACAATGTATTAACGAGATTTTTTGATCGTTATCCAATTTCAGCAGATATCGTGATCAATGACTTCGGTGCTACACCAGGAGTTGTGTACCTGCGATTGACGCAAGCAATGGAGGAACTTTCAGATGAAAAATAGTTTTGTAGAATTAAATGCCAGAGAACGAGTGAATGCTCTACTTGACAATGGACGTGAATTGATTGGCCCATTCGATCAAATCATCGCGCCAAGTTTGCCAGCACAAGGAATTGTCCCTGAAAGTGATGACGGGATCGTTGTCAGCCGTGGAACGATCAATGGCAAACAAGCAGTAGTAATCGCTATGGAAGGAAAATTCCAAGGTGGCGGTATCGGTGAAGTTTCCGGTGCAAAAATCGTTGCTGCACTTGAACATGTGTTAGAAGAAAATAAAAAAGGAAATGAGATCTTTCCAGTCATTGTACTAGATACAGGTGGTGTTCGTTTGCAAGAAGCAAACTACGGACTGTTATCTATTTCAGAAATCGGAAATGTAATCATTGCTCTAAAACAATATGTACCAGTCATCGGTTTGATTCCAGGACGTGTAGGATCATTTGGCGGTATGTCGATTACTTCAGCATTAATGAGTTATTTAATCGCAACAAAAAAAGCGAGAGTCGGTTTGAATGGACCAGAAGTTATTGAACAAGAAGCAGGCGTTCGAGAATTTGATTCTAGTGACAAAGACTTGATTTGGAATACATTAGGATCTCGACAACGGGTAGAATCAAAAATCATTGATGAACTAGTGACTGATAGTGTAGAAGCAATCAAAGCTGCTGTCATCGCAGCAATGGACGAACGAAAAGACACGCATCGCAGTGAAAGCTCAGCATTTTATTTATCATTACTTGATTCTTTAGATCTTTCAAAACCAATGGCCATTGACGATTACAATGAAGCAATTGCTAACCATCAAGCAAAATCAATTGACTTACCAGAAGTAGCAGAAGGAAATGAACCAGCTGCAGCAAGTGTTGGTTACGATTGGTTTGCGGCACTAACTGGCATGAAAAATCCAACTTCTTCTATTAGTACTGTGTATTATGGTAAATCAAGTAAATTCATAGAAGAAGCCATCGTGACATCAATCGTACCTGATCCTAAAAACCCGATGTACCGTGTACGAAACGGTGAAGTTGGTTTAGTTGAAGGTTTCCGCATGGGACAAATTTTGGATCACGTTTACGAAGAAGATAAAGACAAAAAAGTGAAACGGCCAATCATCGTTGTGATCGATGTACCAAGCCAAGCATACGGCTATAACGAAGAATTGATCGGTATCCATGTGGCTTTGGCTAATAGTGCTGCTGCTTATGCAAAACTCCGTCAAGCTGGACATCCAGTTATTGGATTGATTGCAGGAAATGCTATTTCAGGTGCATTTTTAGCACATGGATTACAATCAAGCCGCTTGATTGCTTTAAACAATAAAGAAATTACCGTCCAAGCGATGTCTAAAGAAAGTGCTGCACGTGTGACAAAACGTTCGGTTGCTGAAATCGAAGCAGCTGCTGAAAAAGTTCCAGCTATCGCTTACGATATCAATAATTATACAAAACTAGGAGCGATCTATCATTTCCTAGAAGATATCACCGACCAAGCTGCTTCAGAACAAAATGTCAGCAAAGTCATCGAAGCAATCAATGAAGCCATTCAAGATGTCCGCAATACAAATGACACGATGCTGACAAATCGATACACAAACGAAACAGCCAAAACATTCGGACGTGTCGAAACAAATAAAGTCCGTGCCAAAATGGACGAAGAATGGGATGCATAAAAAATGATTCAAGCACATGATATTGTCCTTTTTGATAAACATGAAATAGAAGGGTTTACCTTGCCTGAATGGGTCGTTCTAACTGAAAAGATGTTCGGAACAGTTCGTCGTGCGTCGACGGATCACGCAGAAATACTACCGATTGGTTTACGTGGACCTGCCCGCAATCAGAGATGGGCAACAGAAATCTCAAAACATGCCGTCAAACAAGTCATTCATCCGTGGGACATCATCGAACAAGAATCGTATAGACAAGAGAAAATCATGGATTATCCTGTTTATCAGCAATTTCATGCTGCTAGAAACATATTATCAGGATGTAAATGGGGAATCGGCGGCAGCTTAGGATTTGAATTATCGACTGGGATTCCGGCAGTAAAAGAAACCAGTGATTTTGATTTGCTACTGTACGCAGATTCACCGATTGAATTGCCAATTCAGGTAATTCAATCGCATCCTGCTTTTTTTGAGCAATTCGATACCCAAGTAGTGACTCGGCAAGGCGGTTTTTCACTAAAAGAGTATTTGAGAGAGCCAGAGAAAAAAATTCTATTGAAAACAGTCGAAGGACCTAAATTAACCAAAGAACTTTGGTAATAAAGAAAAAGAGAGAGAAAGAGATGTTTGAAAACAAAAAAATCAAAATCAACGTAAGTGACTTCCAGAAAGTATCAGCTGTAACGGCTGTTATGATGCAAACGATATTGAGCTTTGCTTTGGCAAACAGCCACAGCGCAACAAATACAGCTTTTCTTGGTACCTTTTACGTCATCGTTAAATACACAGCACCAATGTTTATTTTTGCAATTGTTTATAATATGGTAAAAACAAGCCAGCATTTGTCTTATTGGGAATTTTTGAAAGAAAAGTTTTTTGAACTAGTCGTTCCGTATCTTCTATGGACGACGGCTTATCTTTGGCTATTTCCAGCAGTCCAACAACAAACTCCGTATACGGATACTGCAAGCTTTTTACTGAAATATGTCACAGGTGATGGAGCGCCTCATTTATGGTATACCGTTATGATGCTGCAGATCCAATTGTTCATGCCGTTTTTTGTTTAGCTCGGTTACAAAGTATTTGCTAATAAAAAATATGTATGGCCAGTATTGATTGGTTCAACGATTTTATATGTCGCATGGTATCTGTTCTATCAAACACAAGTATTGACTGGTCCTTATCATGACAGCTGGTACTTGTTAGATCGGTTTGTTGCTAGTTTCATGATTTATGGGATTTATGGGGTAGCCGCATTTGTTTATCACGAAAAAGTCTATCAATATTTGGACAGAGTACGTTATCTTTTCTTACCTGTTGGCTTAGTTATCGCGTTCTTTTCTGTCCGTTCATTGCTCGCACATCCAGGAGACTTGAGCTTTGCGAATGCGCCTTACTTGAATACGATCCAAAGTTTATACAGTTTAGTCATCATCTTTGCTGTCTTCATAGGCGCTTCCAAAATGATTGTAAACGATTCGCCAAAATTGCCATTGTTCAAATGGTTGTCTGTTTATGCTTATCGTACGTATTTAGCCAATGTATTTGTTTTCCAAGTACTGTTATTATTGTTTAAAGATAGTTGGTTGCAGTTACCTTCAGGAGTCATGATTCTTGTAGCTTATCTAATGACGGCAAGTTGTGCATTTGCTTTAAGCTGGTTACTTCATATCATTTGGGTAGCTATCAAAAAAGGTTTCAGCAAGTAATAGTAGGAAGAAGGAGTGAGTGTCATGATAAATGACGAACGAAAAAAAGCAGTGACTCAGCAACTCGCTGCGTTGGTAGAGGAAGCATTGATCGCAGAAGTAACATTAAGTCCAAAACCTGGATTAGTGGATGCACTGGATGCGGGTGCACATTCCGATATGGACTATGCTTTATTTCTTAAGTCTGCTAAGACGCTAACTCCTTTTTTTGAAGAAATGGCTCAAATAGCATGGCATTATGCTATTGATCAGGAGTTAAGAGAAAGAATTGCTGAGATTGGGCGAAAAGCGGAAAAGGCAATGCTGATTGCTACAAATGGCATCAATACCCATAAAGGAGCGATTTGGGCAATGGGGCTATTGATCAGTGTCATTGCACAAAAAATCAGTATGGAACGGCCTTTTTCTTTATTGAAAATACTTGATGATGTCAGCAAGCTTGCTGCTTTTCCTGATACAAAATATCGTCATAAAAAAACCACTCATGGTCATAGGGTGAAGCAAAAATATGGCGTAAATGGTGCATATGAAGAAGCGATATTAGGGTATCCGCATATCAGGCTTGCAATCCAAGCAGCTAAGGAGCTAGATAATGATTCATATGTACAGAAACAAATGCATATGTTGTTAGTTTTGATGAGTTCGCTAGATGACACATGCGTATTGCATCGCAGTGATCAGAAAACGTTAGTGGAAATGCAAAAACTTGCTCATGCTGCTAGTCAAAGTGCTTTACCAAATCGTCCATTTACAGCACTGTTGCACTTTTGTCAGGAAAACCAAATCTCTCCTGGAGGAAGCGCAGATCTCTTGTCTGCAAGCTTGTTCATGCTGAAGATAGAGGAATTATGGACTGCCGACACATACATCTGTCCGATGTTACTCAATGACTAAATAAGACAAAATTGCTAAAAAAACAGTTTATGCATCTGGTTATTGACTCTTCCTTTTAGCAAGGCTATGATAAAAATAGTTTTTTGTAATAAAAGATAACGAGGAAGACAATGAAAAAAATCAATTATTTAGCAATCATTTTGTTAGTGGGCCTATGTTTGTTTGCTCTGCCGACCCAAGGATTCGCTGTCGCGGGTGGTCATGGTGGAGGTACATCTAGCGGTCGAAGTTCGGGCAGAGGTTCATTTGGCGGTCGTTCATATGGGGGCAGTTATTTTGGCAGTCGTTCTTACGGCAGAGATTCTTATGGGTATTATGGTCCAAGTACAGGTCCTTCTAGTTATGAGCAAACGGGGTTTCTTGCATTAGCTGTTTTGTCAGTAGGAGGGGTTTCTGCTTTTTCTATCGTCAAGAATAAAAGACAAAAGAAAAGGCTGAAATCGGAGATATTGTCCCGCATGTCAGGAACGGCTAAAGAAAAGAAAGCACAGTTTTTGGAAATCCAAAAGATATTCATGAAGATCCAATCCGCTTGGGAAGAAGAAACTCCTGAAAAAGCCAGAAGCTGTTATACAGACAAGCTGTTTGCCGAACATCAGAAAGTTCTGCAAAAAAACAAAGCAGACGGTGTAAGAAATCATACTAAAAAAATAACTATTCAGGAAGTAGGAAATTATCGACAGATCCACGAAAATAGTTTTGCCATCCGAATTGATTTCAGATGCTGTGATTATTCAGTCGATCGAAAAGATGGGCGATTGATCTCAGGAAGTAAGACACAACGACAGTATTTTTCTCAGATATGGTATTTTGATTTTTCTGAGAAAGAAAAAAGATGGCAAGCCGATTTTATTCAACCGATTATGCTGGATTGACAGGAAATATTTATGAACGGAGTTGTGACAAAAGCCTTGTCGCAGCTCCTTTTTCTGAATAAACGGTGTTCCAGAGATAGCCTATCGGCAATAAGGCACGATTTTGTAAAATATGGGAAGCGATTTTTCAAAATCGCTTCTTATCGCTCAAGGCTGAACATCTCTGTCACAGCTTCTCCACTAAATGGTGTTTAAAAGCTTGCATCTGCGATAATAAGAACAACCAAACAAAAAATAGGAAGCACTATTTTAGTTTAGTTGTTCTTATTACTTGATGCAGGACAGCTTTTTCACAACCTCTTTTTTGTATAGATGGGCAAAATTTTTGTAATAATAGGCGTATGTCTTTTTCGTTGAGGAGATGAAAAAGCATATGGCTTATTTTTTGTTTGCTTTGCTTACTTTCTTTCCACTTCAAGTGGCAGAAATATCTACTTTTTATTATGTAAGCGGAACCATATACTTGAAATCAGAAGGAGATCATTTCTATGAAAACAAGAACAATTGAAATACTTCACAGAATCATGACAGCCCAATATCCAGTAAAAGCAAAACATCTAGCAAGTGAGTTCAATGTCAGTCAGCGGACGATTCGTCAGGAAGTTCTTGAAGCGAATATCTGGTTGAGCAGTAAAAAGCTTCCGGAGATCCGTACAATTCGCAACAAAGGTTTTTTGTTGAAGCTGGAAAAGGAAAAGCAAGCTCGATTAGAAACTGAAATAAAAGATGTGAAAGACGGCTTTTTGAATCGGCGCGAACGTATTTTTGATCTAGTTTTAGCCGTTGCTTACAGCCGAATCCCGATCCATCTAAACAAAAAAGAAGAAGAATTTCAAATCTCTAAAAGTACATTAGATGAAGATATGAGACGGTTACGAGCAACACTGGTCAGTTATGGGATAGAGATCGTCAGTTATGGAAAGCAAGGACTGGTTTATAAAGGTTCAGAACGATCTATCCGTACGATGATCTATGATTTTATCAATCAGAATCTGGGAATGACCGACTTCTTTATGAATCAAGATGCACAATTAACACCGGCTCAAAAAATCTTTCTCCATTATTTTCCTTTGGAGGAAATCAAAAAAATACAGGAGATCTATTCCAATAAGTTGTTGAAACAAGAAGATGATATTTATAAAAAACAAATCCTGCTTTTTACATTGATCTGGATCCAGCGAATCAGGAAACATGAATTTATCTCTGCCATTAATTGGAAAAATACAGAAATAAAAGACAGTAGCTTTTCTGCATTTATTGACCACATGATCGAGGAATTTCAATTGGACAATGTCCCGCAAGTAGAAAGAAATTATCTTCGTTTCACTATCGAGACGTTCAATGCTAGAGATATCTCCAATTCAATCGAGTGGGTACAAGCTCAATTACTAACGATCCAATTGATCCAATTTGTAGAGAACGAGACACACGTACCTTTCCATCTAAAGGAAGAAGCTTTATTCGAAAATCTCTATAAGCACATGGCTGCACTGATTGTAAGAATCAAGAATCATATCCAAGTCATGAATCCATTGAAAGAAAACATCCGAACAAATTATTTCCCAATCTACCGCGCAGTCACTCATTTTGTTCCTACGATCGAAGAAGTAATTGGTGGCAAGATACTGGAGGACGAGATAGCTTTTCTTGTCATCCACTTTTCGACGATCGCCAGTGTAATCAAGCGAGACTTGAATTATGTTTATAAATCAGTCGTTGTCTGTAACCATGGGATGGCTACTGGAAATCTGTTAGCAGAGAATCTGAAAGAAAAGTTTCCTCAGATCGAGATTACTGCAGTTTTAAGTTCAAAAGAAATCGAATTAGTAGATAAATTGGATGTCAATCTGGTTTTCAGCACCTTTCAATTGAATTATCGAAATAAGCCGCTTTTAGTTGTCGATCCGATTTTAACTGAGACGAATATCTTGGTTATAGAAGACTTTTTGAAAAGAAATGAAGAACTACAGCGGTTAGAGCCTAACAGTCATGAATCGACGGAGTTATTCACTCAAATAATAGATGTCATGAAAGAAAGTGGTGGCCGAGTAGATCGAATCATCTATGGCAAGTTAGAAAAATTATTCGAAACAAACAATTTAGAAATCAACAAAAGGGAGATCCAGCCTATGTTAAAAGATATTTTGACGGACAGCAATATCATGATCAAAGAAAAAGCCACTACTTGGGAGGAATCGATTGAACTAGCTGCTAGACCATTGGTTAAAGAAAACATTGTCGAAGAGCGCTATGTCGAAGCGATGATTCGTGCAGTGAATGATTACGGACCGTATATCGTGATTGGCAAACACATGGCACTAGCCCATGCCCGACCAGAAGATGGGGTCAATAAATTAGGAGTCAGCGTAGCTACGATTGAGCAACCAATCGATTTCGGTAATCCTGAAATGGATCCAGTAAAGATTATTTTTTGTTTGGCAGCAGTAGACTCCTACTCCCATCTGAACATCATGAAAGAACTAATTGAATTGATCAACAACGAAGAGAAGTTGGATCGATTGATTGAATGCACAAATATCGAAGATTTCAAACAACTGCTTTTTTCAGTAGTTGAGAAATAATAAATGATACGGGGGAGAACAAAGATGAACAAATTGAACATTTTATTCGTATGCGGCGCAGGTTTAGGAAGTAGTTTTGCAGCACAGATGTCTGCTGAGGATGTTTTGAACAAATTAGGAGTAGAAGCCAAACTGGACCATTGTGATATTTCTTCCGCAGTTTCCATGAAACCAGATGTGATCATCACAGCAGAAAATTTTCGTTCGCAGTTCGAAAAGTTCGCAGTTGATCCTAAAACGGCGATGATTTATTTGAAAAATATTGTTTCAAAAAATGAAATTGAAGAAAAAATCACCCCAGTTCTGCAAGATAAGGGAGTTATCTAAATACAAAAAGAAAAGAGGGTAAAAACATGAGCGTTATCAATTTTATCATCGAAAATATTTTGACTCAGGCATCGATCACCATTGCATTGATTGCTATGTTGGGTCTACTACTGCAGAAGAAATCAGCAGGACAAGTCATCTCTGGCACGTTAAAAACACTCCTAGGATTTCAAGTATTGAGTGCCGGTTCGAGCATCATCGTTGGAAGTTTAACTTATTTCGGGAAAATCTTTACTGAAGGATTTCATATGCAAGGGATCATCCCTTCTATTGAATCTATCAATGGTCAAGCAATGAATGATTTGGGTTTAGGTAGAGATATTGCACTGACGTTCTTAGCCATTTTTGTATTCAATATTATTTTGGCTCGTTTCACAAAATGGAAGTACATTTTTTTAACTGGTCAAGCAATTTTATGGATGGCAACGATGACGACAGTCTTTGGCTATTTTGCCGGTCTGCGAGGGATCGTATTGATCTTGGTCGGTGGTTTTATCGGAGCTTGTTTCGCCATTGCTATGCCGGCAGTAGCGCAACCGATCATTCGTAAAATCACTGGATCAAATGATATTGCTTTAGGTCATTTTTGTACGATCGGGTACTTATTTGAAGCCGGTGTTGCTAAGCTTTTTGGTGAGAAAGGCGAAAATAAAAAGTCGATCGAAGATATCAAGTTGCCGACACATTTCGAATTTCTGCAAGATACTTATTTGTCTGTCATGGTCGTGATGGTCCCGCTATATATCATCACTGTTTTATTTGCAGGCGAACCATTCGCTTCTGAATTATCAGGAGATCAAAACTATATCATGTTTGCCTTTTTACAAGCCATCCAATTCGTAGTGGGTGTGTATATATTGCTAGCTGGTGTACGTCTACTGTTAGGTGAAATCGTGCCGGCATTTCGAGGGATAGCTATGAAATTAGTTCCTGATGCGATCCCTGCCTTAGATTGTCCAGTTTTCTTTCCTTATAGCCCAAATGCCGTCATTTTAGGTTTCATTACGACAACGATTGGTACGATTATTGCCATGTTTACTTTGCCCATGTTCGGCTTAGCGATGATTTTACCTGGTATGCTAACCAATTTCTTTGCCGGAGGGACAGCAGGGATATTTGGCAACGCAGTTGGCGGACGCCGAGGAGCGATCATTGGCGGTATTGCTCATGGTTTCTTTATTACATTATTGCCCGCTTTGCTAGTAACGATCTTTAATTCGATGGGATTCATCAATGCTACAGCAACCGATGTAGATACAGTAGCCGCAGCACTCTTATATGCCTGGATCTTAAGCCCAGTTTTGAAAGCATTTTAATTGAAAGTAGGGAAAATGATGTTTGGATTTTTTAAGAAAAAAGAAAAAGAACCGAAAAAAGTTCTGGCAAAAGAAGAAAAAGCCCTATCGCCAGAAGCGACCGAAAAGATTCAATCAGAGATTACACAATTGAAACAAGAGATTTCCACTACCCAAGATAGGCATAAATTAGCGGAACTTTATGAACAAGTTGGACTTAAATTTTCTGAATTGCATGAGAACGATCAAGCCATCCAATATTTAGAAAAGAGCTTGGAAAATAAACAGACGATCGGAGATGGGTATAAAAAACTGATGAGCCTCTATAACCAGAAGCGTGCAGATGCTGCTCGTGCTGGTGATGATCAAGGGATCGATTACTACATGGGCAAAATGGATGAGATGCGACAAATTGCAAAACAAGTAACGATCAAAGGAAACAAATAAAAAGATAAGGTGGCAATAAAAGATGTATACAACATTGAAAGAAGTAACAAAAACAGCAGAAGAGTTGAATTTTACAGTTGGAGCTTTTAATACGCATAACCTAGAAATGCTTCCTGCCATGCTAGGCGCAGCAAAAGAAATGGGTTCGCCAATCATTATTCAAACAAGTGTCGATACCGCTAAATATATCGGCATGCATGTGTTAGTCAATGTAATGACAGCTATTGCAGAAGAAGAAATGGTTGATGCAGTCTTACACTTAGACCACGCCCGAGACTTTGATGATATCAAAGAAGCAATCGATAGCGGATATACTTCTGTCATGTATGACGGGTCCCATCTACCTTTCAAAGAAAATATCTTGAAGACAAAAGCAGTAGTAGAATATGCCCATGCGCACGGTGTTTCCGTAGAAGGAGAACTTGGAACAATCGGCGGTACAGAAGAAGGAATCCATGTCGCTGAAAATGACAAGGTATATACAAGACCGGAAGACGCAGTGAAATTTGTAGAAGCTACAGGCGTGGATGCATTAGCTATTGCTATCGGTACGAATCATGGACAATTCAAATCAAAAACAGAAGTAAACATTCCCTTGCTGAAAGAAATCGATGCAGTAGTTGATGTCCCCCTAGTTATCCA
Organism: Enterococcus sp. H57; assembly: GCF_003112495.1. Lineage (NCBI taxonomy): Bacteria > Bacillati > Bacillota > Bacilli > Lactobacillales > Enterococcaceae > Enterococcus > Enterococcus sp. H57. The sequence continues at coordinate 113,366 of NZ_BEHC01000010.1, read as the reverse complement.
TGGAGGAACAGGTGTGAAAGAAGAAGATTATCCTGAATTGATCAATAACGGGATCCGCAAATTCAATGTTGGAACGGAGCTTTTAGTCAACTGGACGAAAGTAGCTAAAGAAACCTTTAGTGAAACAGAAATCAACAAGTCTCTTCGCCATAATGTGATTCCAGCAAATAAAGCAGTAAAAGAAATTGTCAAGCATAAGATTGGACTGTTTATGAACTTGGAAAGTCCAATTAACTTAGGAAATAAATGAGATGAAAAAGTATTTCATTCTTCTGGCTGGTAGTCCTGGTACAGGAAAAACATATCTTATGAATAAACTACGGGAACGATTTCCAGATATGTATGCCATCACGCTCGATGAAATCAAGGAATACTATGCAGAATCCATCGGGTTTAACAATTTGGAAGAACGGGCGGAACAAGAAAGGACGAAAGTTTATCCTTTCTATTACAAAGCACTTGATTTGTATATGGAAGCAGGAAAGAAAGTGATTGTGTCCGAGTATCCTTTTAGTGATAAGCAAAAAGCACGACTCCAAGAATTAGCAGATAGATACGGATATCAGGTGATCACGATTCGCCTAACAGCAGACTTTGAAGTGTTATGGCAACGTCGGTACAAACGTGATCGTGAATCAGATCGTCATTTGAGCTATATCATGGATCATTATCACTATGGTGACGTATTGGAAGATCGAACGAAAGGGACCAATCATATTACGAAAGAAGCATTCAAAAAGATCATCGCCGACCGAAAATATGACAAATTCCAGTTAGGAACACTATATGAATTTGATGTAACAGACTATACTCAAGTGGATTACACTCCACTATTGGATAAATTAGAAAAAGAAATCAATGACAATAAGTAACAAAGAAATGGCTTAATATCGAAAAATTGGCTTTTGAACACCGTTTACCGAGAGGTCGTGAGCCTGTCGTTCAGCTCCGAGTCACAAGGAGCAATTTCAAAGAAACAGCTTCTCATGTTTGATGAATATTGTGACTTGTGACCGAGGAGTTGGTAGGAGAACACCGTTTAGTGGGGAGGTTGTGAAAAAGCTGTCCTGCCTCAATTAATAAGAACAGCCAGACAAGAATAGCTCGTCATATTTTTCGTTTGGTGGGGCTTATTACCGCAGATGCAAGCTTTTGAACGCCATTTATTCACAGCCCCAGAGAAGTCGAATGTCTTTTGTTCTCGAGTTTTTTAACATTCTTTTATTTATTGCAGATTTCATTATATTTATTTGCCGTAATTAAACCAGTCTTCTATACTTGATTACATAGTCATACATTTGCTAAAAAAGAAGGGAAGAGAATGAACAAGAAGTTGGCTCAATACAAAAGACTACTCGCACTTTCTCAAGCTGGTCTATATTATGGAAAAGATGTATTTGATAAAGAGCGTTTTGAGGAGATCCGGACGATTTCATTGGAACTGATCAGTGAAATAGGAAAAGAAACTTTCGAAGAAATAAAAGCGCTAATAACGATTGGAGAAGGACATCCAACACCAAAAGTAGATGTTCGTGCCTATATCAAAAAAGATGGCAAGGTCCTACTAATCGAAGATAAACGGACGAAAGAATGGTCACTTCCTGGTGGATTTGCTGAAATAGGATTGTCTCCTGAAGAAAATGTGCGTAAAGAAGTCTATGAAGAAACAGGATTAACAGTAGAAACTACTCAGTTGCGAGCAGTTTTTGATACGAATAAACAAAAAGATATTCCACAGCTTTTTCAGTATTATAAACTTGTTTTTGCTTGTGCGATCCACGGTGAAGAGGCCAAGTTTATTGAGAATAATGAAACTTCCAACATGGGATTTTTTAGTATAGAAGAGTTGCCAAAGCTATCAGAAAAGCGAACAACGAAGAAACAGTTACTTATTTTAGAAAACAAAAACCAGATCTATTGTGATTGAGCTTTTTCGTAAAAGAAGAAAAGAATATACTTTACTAGTTATTAAAAAAGAACTTGATTTTTTTATTGAAAATAGTTGCATTTGCAACAAAAAGAGGTAAACTAGTCTTACAAACAAAATAAAGGTGGGATGAAATGGCTGAAATCCTTCGAGACATCGGAATGATTGCCCGAGCGCTAGATTCTATTAGCAATATCGAATTCAAAGAAGTCGATTTAACAAGAGGACAGTATCTTTATTTAGTACGTATTTGCGAAAATCCTGGAATCATCCAAGAAAAACTAGCAGAAATGATCAAAGTAGATCGTACAACGACTGCCCGAGCAATCAAGAAATTAGAATCCAATGGGATGATCGAACGTTTGGAAGATAAAGAAAATAAAAAAATCAAGAAACTCTATCCGACTAAAAAAGGAGCAGAAATCTATCCTTTCATCATTCGAGAAAACAACTACTCCAATGCAGTCGCATTAAATGGTCTTTCTGACGAAGAAGCAAAACAATTGGAATATCTTTTAAATAAAGTATGCAAGAATGTTAGCGAAGATTGGAATTTTGTCAAAAAAGGCAATAAAAGGATCTATTGAAAGGAAGAAGCCGTGAATAAATACGAAATTCGAAAAATGACGCCTTCAGATGTAGACTTACTACAACAAATTAGTATCGAAACATTTACAGATACATTTGGAAAAGATAATTCACCGGAGCATTTAGCTGATTACTTGACACAAGCTTATGCACTAGAAAAACTTACAGAAGAGCTAAAAGATAAAGAAACCGATTTTTTCCTAGTGAGTATCGATCAAGAGCCTGCGGGTTACCTGAAACTAAATACAGGAACGAGTCAATCTGAGGAAATGGCTGATCATTTTTTAGAAATCGAGCGAATCTATGTACGAAAAAAATTTAAACATCAAGGTATCGGTACATTTTTACTAGATACAGCTATTGAAAAAGCAAAAGAAAAGCAAAAAACAGCCATTTGGCTCGGTGTTTGGGAACACAACGATGTTGCGCTCGCTTTTTATCGTAAAAAAGGATTTATCAAATACAGCGAACATGTTTTTTATATGGGAGATGATCCCCAAACAGACTATCTATTCATCAAGCAATTATTCTAATCAAGAGGTGTGAACAGATGAAAAAAGTAATAGTGGATACCAATTTCTGGGAAGTATTTCCTGAAGCAACCATCGAAATCTTATCCGTAAATGGTATCGATAACCACGTAACAAAAGAAAGTGAAGAAACGTATCATCAATTATTGAATGAGGCAGCAAAAGAAGCAAGAAATTACCTTACAGAAGAAACATTCAGCCAAAACGAAGTCATTGCTCAGTGGCGTCAGGCATTTACCACATTCAAGACTAAAAAAGGTGCACGTTCTTCTATTGAAGCTTTACTGAAACGTGCAAATCAAGAACGGGAATTTTTCCCAATCAATCCGCTTGTAGATATCTATAATAGTATTTCCTTGTCTTTTGGCGTACCTTGCGGCGGAGAAGATATCGAAAAGATCGCAGGAAATCTGCATTTAGGAAAAGCCCAAGGTGACGAATCATTCCTGCCTTTAGGTGCAGATTCCGATGCTCCGGCACTTCCGGAAGAAATCATCTACTATGATGAACAAGGAGCGATCTGTCGCTGTCTCAACTGGCGTGAAGCCCAAAGAACGATGCTGACGGAAGAAACACAAGCAGCGGTGCTGGTCATTGAATCCATCAATGCTGAACAAGCGGCACGTGGCGCACAGGCAATCGAAGCGTTGAAGGAAAAAATCGATCAAACATTTGGCGTAACTAGTGTTAGACACACACTAACCAAAGATGAATCAGAAGCAGAATTATAAAAAAATCGAAATAAGAAGAGCGGCATTCATTGCCGTTTTTTTTTTGTAAAAAAAGTTTGTGGAGGAAAGCAATCCTAGAAACTATTGCTTTATTTTTCTTGAATAGTATCAAACACAAGGTGTTTGCGCTTTCGTGATATAATGGAATCAGTTTATAGACAGGAAAGAAAATCAAATAGAAAGAAGGGTCAAACGATGATACAAAAAACACGTGTGATGCTTTATGTCAATGACGTAGAGATGATTTGCCGATTCTTTGTAGAAAAAATTGGTGCAGAAATTTCTGAAACAATCGAATTGCCAGAAGAATTTAAGAGTATTGTACTCAGCATCTCAAAAGAATTAGAATTAGGCGTATTCCCAAAAGTATTTGTGCAGAAGTTTTCACCAGAGGTATTAGGACCACCGCCTTCTTTAGTATTTTTTACGGATGAATTTGAAACTATCTACGAGAACATGGAAGAACCAGGAGAAATCACAGACAACAATGGCGTCTTGACTTTCAATTTTTCGGACCCTGAAGGCAATTATTTTGTTATAGGAAAAGCTGAGTCGTCTGATTGAATAAAAAGGAGGAGAAACAGTGGATCTAATGGGAAGATTAGAAGGTTATTTGAAGTATCGGCGAGCAAAACATAGTGAGAAGCTTCGAGCAAAGAATCTCAAATCAGGAAAAAAGAAGACAAAAGGCTGGGGAAAAATGGTCGATACAGGTTTTGGCGGACTAAATAATCTGAATCCTGTCGATACAAAAGAATTCATCAAAGAAGAACAGAAACGAAATGGTAAAATCAAATCACACTATTGATTTTTGAGACTAGAATGAAGAAACTTTATTAACACAATAAAGAAATTCTTGTAATCCAAAGTGAATGTTCATGAACTTTGAGATAAAGGGATTTAATCAGATGGAACGTTCGGATTTTGCTTAAAATCCGAATTTTTTGTTTACTTATGTTTTGTTTTAGTATATGATAAAACACGTTGTTTTATTAATAAATCGAAATTTTAACGGACTTTATTTATAATGTTCGGATTTAGGGGGATGGAAGATGAAGGAAAAAATACTTTCCTACTTCGAAATAGAAAAATTGAACACCACGGTAAAACGTGAGGTACTGGCAGGATTTACAACATTTATCTCAATGGCTTATATCTTATTTGTAAATCCAACTGTATTAGGTGCTTCTGGAATGGATGAAGGAGCAGTGTTTACTGCGACTGCATTAGCCAGTGCGATCGGCTGTATTTTAATGGGGGTATTAGCCCGTTATCCAATTGGAACGGCACCTGCTCTTGGGATCAATGCTTTTTTTGCTTATTCTGTTTGTTTAGGAATGGGGATTCCATGGGAAACAGCATTAGCCGGCGTATTCGTTGCTTCTTTGATTTTTATTTTGATCACAATCTTCAAGCTGCGGGAAATGATCATTGATGCGATCCCAGCAGATTTGAAATATGCGATTTCTGGCGGTATCGGTCTATTTATTGCTTTCCTTGGTCTGAGCGAAGGTGGGATCATCGTTTCGAATGAATCTACATTAGTAGGATTAGGATCACTCAACGTTGGTTCTACTTGGTTGACGATTTTTGGATTAGTCGTAACTGCTATCTTGCTTGTTCGGCGTGTACCAGGTGGCATCTTCATCGGGATGGCAGCTACAACGATTTTAGGTCTGGTCACAGGTTTGATTCCAATGCCTTCTGAAATTGTTGCCGCAGCACCAAGTTTGAAACCAACATTTTTAGTTGCATTAAAACATGTAGGGGACATCAATTCTCTTCAAATGTGGGTCGTAGTGCTGACATTCTTGCTTGTGACTTTCTTTGATACAGCAGGAACTTTAGTTGGATTAGCAAACCAAGCAGGTTTCATGAAAGACAACAAGATGCCTCGTGTAGGGAAAGCTTTAGCTTCTGATTCAACAGCTATGCTTGCGGGTTCCTTATTAGGTACTTCTCCTGTTGGTGCATTTGTAGAATCATCAGCTGGTATCGCCGTTGGAGGACGTTCAGGTATCACAGCTATTACTACAGGGATTTTCTTCTTGTTAGGCTTGTTCTTTTCTCCATTACTATCAGTTGTTACTTCACAAGTAACTGCACCAGCATTGATTATGGTAGGAGTATTGATGGCACAATCTTTGCGACAAATCGAATGGGGAAACTTAGAGATTGCGATCCCTTCATTCTTGATCTTGATCGGCATGCCTTTGACTTATAGTATTTCAGATGGGATTGCATTAGGTTTTATCTTCTATCCAATTACCATGTTAGCAGCTAAAAGAGGAAAAGAAGTATCTCCCATCATGTATGGTCTGTTCTTTGTATTCATGGGATTCATGTGGATATTGAATGTGAAATAAAGAGGTTGTGAAATCAGTGTTCTGGCCTGAGTATTAGAGAAAAAAACGAAAAAAATAGTTTCTTATATTTTGCCGTTTTTTGAGCTAATACCGAGGGACAGCTGAGTGAACACCGTTTATAAAGAAGTTGTGAAATCAGCATTCTTCCCTGAATAAATCAATCCTTTCAAAAAACAGTTGAGGGAATTTCCTCAGCTGTTTTTTTGTTTTATTCTGTTACCGATAACAAGGTGCAATAGCTATTTGAAAGCGTTACAATTTTTAGTGAGAGAGACTAAAATAAATGATTAAGCAAAAAATAGAAACATCCATTTATAGGAGGAAAATCATGGAACAAAAATGGTGGCACCATTCAGTTGTTTATCAAATCTATCCAAGAAGTTTTCAAGATTCAAATCAAGATGGTATTGGAGATTTGCGGGGGATTATTTCCAGGTTGGATTATCTGGCGTATTTAGGTATTGATGCAATTTGGCTTTCTCCAGTATACGAGTCTCCGAATGATGACAATGGGTATGATATCAGTAATTATCAAGCAATCATGGCAGAATTCGGTACGATGGAAGAAATGGAAGAACTGATTGAAGAAGCAAAGAAAAGAAATATCCGTATCATCATGGATCTGGTGGTGAATCATACTTCTGATGAACATCCGTGGTTCATTGAGGCCCGTAAAAATAAAGAAAATCCTTATCGGGACTATTATATTTGGCGTGATCCGGTCAATGGAAAAGAGCCTAATAGATTGCGCTCAATATTCAGTGGTTCTGCTTGGCAGTTGGATGAAAAAACGGGGCAATATTTTCTGCACTTGTATAGCAAGCGTCAACCTGATTTGAATTGGAAAAATAAACAGGTTCGCCAAGAGATTTATCAAATGATGAATTTCTGGATCGATAAAGGTATTGGTGGCTTTCGTATGGACGTGATCGATATGATTGGCAAAGAACCGGATAAAGAAATCACAAGTAATGGACCTAAACTGCATGAGTATCTTCAGGAAATGAATCAAGCAACTTTTGGTGACAAAAATCTGATGACTGTTGGCGAAACATGGGGAGCAACTACCGAAATCGCTAAACTTTATTCCAATCCTAAAAGAAATGAATTATCCATGGTCTTCCAATTCGAACATATAGGATTAGATCAGCAAGAAGGCAAAGACAAATGGGATTTGAAACCCTTGAGTATCTCTGAACTGAAAAAAGTATTATCCAAATGGCAAACATCTTTAGGTGATGAAGGATGGAATAGTTTATTTTGGAATAATCACGATCTTCCGCGAATTGTTTCTCGTTGGGGAAATGACGATGTGTATCGAAAAGAAAGTGCCAAGATGTTTGCTATCTTGCTCCATATGATGAAAGGCACCCCTTATATCTATCAAGGAGAAGAGTTAGGCATGACGAATTGCCCAATCGATGATATCGCGGAAGCAAAAGATATTGAGACAATCAATATGTATAACGAAAGGATTTCTTCTGGATTTACAAAAGAGGAAATCTTGGAATCAATCAATGCGAAAGGAAGAGACAATGCTAGGACGCCTATGCAATGGAACGCCCGTGAACATGCTGGGTTTACTACTGGAATTCCATGGCTTCGAGTCAATCCAAATTATAAAGAAATCAATGCAGAAGAAGCGTTAGCAGATCAAGATTCTGTTTTTTATATGTACAAGAAATTGATCGATTTGCGTAGAAAACATGACATCATCGTCTGGGGAGACTATGAATTAGTGGAAAAGACGCCTGAGCATGTCTTTGCCTATTCTCGCATATATGAAGACCAGCAATGGCTCGTTATTTGTAATATGTCCAGTGAAAAGCAGACGTTCACTGTTCCACGTGAAGCTTTAAGGGTTATTGTGTCAAATTATCCTCTGAAACAGTTACCAGACGGCAAAGTTGATTTACGACCTTATGAAGCATTTGTGTTGGAAGTAAAATAAATCGTTTGCTTAGATGGTTAACGAGTGTTTTCTTTCGGGGATCGTCTTATGTATTTGTTATATATAAATATTAAAAATGAAGAGTAGCATTCAATTTTTTTCTTCTCTTCTGCCGAAATAGTTAGAATATCTTGTTTTGATGAATCGAGCTATACTTCAAGTAAGAAATTGTTGATAGCGAGGAGAGATAGTTATGGATCAGGAAATATTTCCAGAAAATTTTTTATGGGGCGGAGCAGTAGCTGCTAATCAATGTGAAGGTGCATGGTTGGAAGACGGCAAATTACCTAATGTGACAGATACGCTTATCGGGATCATGAACCAGCATCCTAGTATTCAGTGGAATGAAGAAAAAAAGATTTGGGAGATTGCTTTAGACGAATCACTCCATTATCTTTCTCATGAAGCGATTGATTTTTATCATCGATTTGAAGAGGATATTCGTTTACTGAAGGAGTTAGGTTTAAAAGCTTTTCGAACAAGCATCTCATGGGCACGAATATTTCCAAGAGGAGACGAACAGAAGCCAAATGAGGCTGGTCTCGTATTTTATGACAGACTAATCAATACATTAAATCGATATGATATCGAGCCAGTAATTACTCTTAGTCATTATGAAACCCCCTTAGCATTGGTAGGAGAGTATGGGGGGTGGCAAAATCGAAAATTAATCGACTTTTTTGAATTTTATGCGCAGACCGTCTTTGAACGCTACCAAGGGAAAGTGAAATATTGGATGACCTTTAATGAGATCAATAATGCTTTTCGTATGCCTTATGCAGCTGCTGGATTGGTTACATTCCCTGCTAGAGATAAACTTGAACCCATTGCTACACTAACAAAAAAAGAGATTTATCAAGCCTGTCATCATATGTTTCTAGCGAACGCCCGTGCTACTCAATTATTAAAGAAAATCGATCCAAATGCTAAGATGGGTATTATGTGTAGCTTTTCTGCATTAGCGACTTATGCATATGACTGTGATCCAGAGAATGTATTTGGTTCACTGCAATTTAAACGCAATTCATGGTTTTTCTCCGATGTCATGTGCCGAGGGCATTATCCAGCTTATATTTACAGGACATGGAAGGAAGAAGACTGTGCACCAGTAATGTTAGATGGAGACGAACAGTGCTTGCAAGCTAACACGGCAGATTATATTGCATTTAGTTATTATCGTAGCGCTGTCTATAAAAAAGAAGCAGAAATGCGCGTAGATACTGGCGGAGCAAATGGTTTCGATAATCCCTTTTTGAAGGAAAAATCTCCCGAACCTTGGAGTTGGCCAATTGATCCTCTAGGGTTTCGTTATGTCATGAATGAATTGACAGACCGTTATGAATTACCATTATTCATAGTTGAAAATGGCATTGGACTAGATGAAGCACCAGATGAATTGAATCGAATCCACGATCCAAAACGTTGTGAGTATCTAAAAATACATCTTCAGGAAATTGCTGAGGCAATAAAAGATGGTTGCCAAATCATTGGTTACTTATGGTGGGGACCAATCGATATCGTATCGGCAGGAACAGGGGAAATGAGGAAGCGATATGGCTTTATTTATGTGGATAGACAAAATGATGGGAGCGGAAGCTTTAGGAGATTGAAAAAAGATAGTTTTGAATATTATAAACAAATTATCCAGTCTAATGGTAAAAACCTTGAATATAGATCTTTCTTCAAATGATTTTTAAACCTCTGCAAGTGACTATTGTCATTTGAGAGGTTTTTCCTGTATGTTTATATAACAAAGAGGAGGTGTAAGCAAATGGACTTAAATAAACGACAACTCCAAATTCTTGTAGTATTAAGAAATAAGAATCATTGGATAACAAGCGAAGAATTAGCTGAAGCTTTAGGTACCAACAAGAAAACGATCCAAACTGAAATCAAAAATATGCTTGCTATCTACGAGAAGAAAATCATTATCCAGTCAAATAAACGTTCAGGTTATTTTTTAGAATCAATTGAATCTGAAACTAAACAGCAAATCATACAAGAGGTGACGAAACATAAAATCTATTCCAGCATGGATTTCCGAGCTTCAACTATTGTGACGTACTTATTGTTTCAAAAAGGGTATGTCAGTATGCAAAAGATAGCAGACATTTTCTTTCTTTCAAAAACAGCCGTATCATTACAAATAAAAACGATTTTGCGTTGGATCGAGCGCAATCCTAAATTAGAACTGGAAGTTTCGTCGACAAAAGGACTAAAAATCATTGCTGAAGAAAATTCAAAAAGAATTTTCTTATCTCTTGTTGGAACAGAAACGGTGATCCAACACGCAAGGTTGCCTCAACAAATCAGTACAATTTTTTCCAATATCATGCCGACTGTCCAAAAGACATTAAAAGAGGTTCTTATATCATATAATTATATTGTTTCAGGAGAGGACTTCATACGATTTTCTCGGTATCTCGTTTTGACCATTCTTCGAAGAGAAGAACTTTTAGAAAAAACAAACAGGTATACATTATTTATTCCGATGGTAGAGACCCTCACAAAAAAGTTATCATCAGAACTACCCTATTCTTTTTCCAATCAAGAAAAACAAGCAATTGAAAATCGACTATTAGAGTTAAATTATTTGATGATTAATGATGAAAAAAACAAAGAAATAGAGAAGAATCTAAGAGCATTTGAGCAAACGATTATTCGTTTTTTAGATCTTCCTGTTTCGTTATTGTTCCATGAAACAGAATTTTTGCTAACCCATATCAAACAAATGAAAACGAGGATGGATGCCGGACATAATACCATGAATCATTTTGTACAAAAGATCATCTCCCGTTATCCTTTAGAAATTTATTTAATTCGGCGTTTCTTCCCAATACATTTTCAATTACGTCCCAATTTAGCTGAAAGCGCTTATTTGGTTTTGTATCTTGCCGAAGCGTTGAATCCTTTTCGAAAACAAGGGGAGATACTGATTGTTAGTAACCAGCCAATTAGTATTTTGAATACACTAAAAAAACAGATTCAACAAAGTATGAACATGTGGATCAAAGAATGCCGGATAGAACCAGTGTATCTTTTCAAAAATCAATCAAACAAAATAACGGAATATGATGCAATTTTGACTACTGAGCAAGAGCTTATTTTTGAGTGGGATGATTTGATTTATCTACCTAGTGTTCTAGATGAGTTTGAATCTTCGGAGATTTATCAGATTTTGCGTGAAAAGCTGACCATAGTTGAAGAAAAAAAGAAAACAAAACTGCTTGATCATTACTACAAAGAAGAAAATCAAATAAAAATCCATAAAAAGATAGATTCCATTCAGCAACTAATCTCTCCTAGTTCTGACCTAGTTATGCTTCCGTTAAATGCCGAGACTTTGTTGTGCTGTCTTATCAAAAGCCAAGTAGAAACAAAAATCACAGAGTATCAGCTTGAGATACCACTTATACATCAGCAAAGGAAGATCAAGCGTGTTTTTTTTGTCTCCTTTGACTATAAGAGAAACGATATACTTGTTTTCTTTCAAGCAGTGAGTGATTTGCTCGGCTAAGTAAACCATACACACTATTGTACAGTTTCGTTCGCTATTAGAAGGGGTACTAATTGAATGGAGAAACCGTTTTCTAAGAACTATACTTATCTTGTAAGAAGGATTGCTACGGCATTAATTAACAAGGGGGAAGTAAAAATGGACTATTCACAATTAGCGAAAGATATTGTCCGATTTGTCGGAGGCGAAGAAAATGTCAGCAATGTTTACCATTGTGCAACAAGGTTACGCTTTACCCTAAAAGATAATAAGAAGGCAGATAAGGAGAAGGTAGAGCAACTAGAAGGTGTGATCACTGTAGTCGAAGCTGGAGGAATGTTTCAAGTCGTAGTAGGAAATGCAGTAAATGAAGTGTATGACGTATTATCCAAACAAATGAAACTAGAAGATGATGCATCTAGTGGAAAGAGAGGAACTGAGAAAAAAGGCATTTTAAACTCTTTTATAGACATGATCGCCGCTGTTTTTGCCCCGACTTTAGGCGTCTTGGCAGGAAGTGGTTTGATCAAAGGAGTACTCGCCTTATGTACGAGTTTGAATTTATTAACTACTGAATCAGGAACTTATATCATTTTGAATGCAGCAGCTGATGCATTTTTCTATTTCTTGCCTATATTTTTGGCATATACTGCTGCAAAAAAGTTCAATACAGATCGTTTCATCGCTATGGTTATTGCAGCAGCTCTCGTTTATCCTACGATTGTCAGTGCATATAGTGATAGCATAACCTTGCGATTTCTAGGGATGCCCGTGATTCTAGCAAGGTATACAAGTACGGTTATTCCAGCAATTTTAGCTGTATGGGTTCTTTCTTATATTGAGCCTAAGATTCGCAAAAGCTTGCACGAAAGTATTCGAAATTTATTGACACCATTCATTTGTATCATCGTGATGGTCCCAATTACTTTATTAGTTGTAGGTCCAATTGCAGATTATGCAAGTCAGCTGATTGCAGCTGGATATTTAGCTGTTTATAACTTTAGCCCTGTTTTATCTGGTGCTGTTATCGGCGGATTTTGGCAAGTGTTAGTGATTTTTGGGTTACATTGGGGACTTGTACCAGTAATGACCAACAATCTTTCTTTCTACGGTCGTGATACGCTAGGTCCAGCATGTATGACTGCCGTAGCTGCGCAAGCAGGAGCAGTACTTGGGGTATTTTTGAAAACGAAAAATAAGAAAGTAAAAAGTTTATCTTTATCTGCATTTATCACAGCATTATTTGGAATCACTGAACCTGCTGTTTATGGTGTGACTCTTAAATATAAACGACCATTTTACATTGCTTGTATATGTGGAGCTATATTTGGTGGAGTAGCTGGTGCCGCAGGAGCCGGTGCTTTGGCAGTTGCTACAAGAAGTATTTTGTCTTTCCCGATTTATATTGGTGAAGGATTTGTTTGGCTAGTTGCTAGTTATTTCTTAGCGATGATCAGTTCCTGTATGCTAACTTTTCTTTTCGGCTACAAGGATGAAATCGAAGAAGAATCCTCAAAGGATATAGTGTTAAGTACTCCTGCAGCAGGTGAAATAATTGATTTATCTGAAGTAAACGATCCAACATTTGCTAGTGGATCTTTAGGAGAAGGGTTTGCGATCATTCCAACGGACGGAAAAATCTACAGTCCTGTAAACGGGGAAGTTTCAACAGTTTTTCCAACGAAACATGCAATTGGGGTAGTCAGTGAAGAAGGAGCAGAGATACTGATCCATATCGGTATTGATACAGTGAATTTAAATGGCAAATACTTTCAAAGTGCAGTATCTGATGGAAAAAAAGTACGTAAAGGCGATTTATTGATGGAAGTAGATTTGCAAGAATTAATCAAAGAGGGATATGATCCGACCACAATGGTTATTGTTACAAATAGTAGTAGATTCAAAAATATCATTACTAGTCATAAGAAAAATAATCAAACAAGAAAACTAGCAAGTTTAGGGGGATCGATATGAAAAAATTTCCAGAAGGATTTTTATGGGGCGGAGCGACAGCGGCCAATCAATGTGAAGGTGCATGGGATGTAGATGAAAAAGGATTATCTGTGTCTGATGTGTATACATTCGACAGCGATTTACCTAAAGAAAAATGGACAGATCAATGGCATATGATGACGCATCAGCAAGTAAAAGCGGCGCAGGATCCCAACAGCAAGTATTATTATCCTAAAAGACACGGAAATGATTTCTATCATCACTTTAAAGAAGACATCCGTTTATTTGCTGAAATGGGTTTTAAATGCTATCGGATGTCTATCGCATGGACAAGAATTTTTCCTCATGGTGATGAAGAAACACCCAATGAAGCGGGATTATTTTTTTATGATCAAGTGTTTGACGAATGTCTAAAATATGGGATTGAGCCAGTCGTTTCTCTTTCCCATTATGAAATGCCGTTATATTTGGTTACAGAATATGGTGGATGGCCTAATCGAAAGCTTATTCAGTTTTACGTTCGTTTCGCTGAAACAGTATTCAAACGCTATAAAAATAAAGTAAAATATTGGATGACTTTCAATGAGATCAACTGTGTAAAACATCACCCTTTTGTTAGCGTAGGAGTAATTGAAGAAAACCATCCCCATTTGGAACAAGCGAAATACCAAGGTGCACACCATCAGTTTATAGCAAGTGCTTTAGCTACAAAAGCTTGTCATGAAATTATCAAAGGTTCACAAGTCGGTTGTATGATCAGCTATCAGCTTCTTGTTCCGTATTCTTGTGATCCGGATGATATTCAAAAAACAATTGAGCAGCAAAGAACTTCTTTGTTCTTTAGTGATGTTCAAGCAAGAGGATATTATCCAGCGTATACGCAACGAATGTTTGAAGAAAAAGGTGTCAACTTAAAAATAGAAGTAGGTGATGAAGAAATCTTAGCAGCCTACCCTGTTGATTTTGTTTCTTTTAGCTACTACATGTCTAGTGCAGTCAGTGCTCATCCAGAAAATTTGGAAGGGGTCCAAGGAAACTTAATAACTGGAGGAATTAAAAATCCGTATCTTCCATCAAGTGAATGGGGCTGGCAGATTGATCCTAAGGGTTTGAGAATTGCTTTGAATCAATTATATGATAGGTATCAAAAACCACTGTTCATAGCTGAAAACGGACTCGGAGCTATAGACAAAGTAGAAGAAGATGGAACCGTTCAAGACGATTACCGCATTGACTATTTGAAGCAGCATATTGAGCAGATGAAGGAAGCTATCGAAGATGGAGTAGATTTATTTGGTTATACGTCGTGGGGCTGCATTGATATCGTCAGCGCTTCTACTTCACAAATGTCAAAACGTTATGGATATATCTATGTTGATCAAGATGACGAAGGGAATGGCACAAAGAAACGGTTAAAGAAAAAATCATTTGATTGGTACAGACAAGTCATCCAATCAAATGGCGAAATCCTATAATAAAAGGAAATAAGGGACTGTGACAAAAGTCTTGTCACAGCCCCTTCTTTACGAATAAACAGTATTCTCCTGCCAACTCCTCGATCACAAGTCACCATAGTCATAAAACATGAGAAGCTGTTTTTTGAAATTGCTCCTTGTGACTCGGAGTTCAACGGCAGGCTCACGACCTCTCAATAAACGGTGTACAATCAGCTGACCATCGGCATTAGCTCAAAAAACGACAAAATATGAGGAACTATTTTTGTTTGGCTGTTCTTATTACTTGATGCAGGACGGCTTTTTCACAACCTCTGATATAAACGGTGTTCAAAAGCCAGTTTTTCGGTATTAAGCAAAATTTATGCAAAAATGTGGAAAGCCATTTTCACAAAATTTTTCTTCATACTCAAAACTAAACGACTTTTTCACAACCTCTGATTCACGGTGTTCCAGAAGGAGTTTTGTCGAAAACAAGCCGAAATTCTTTGAAGATGGCTACTTCTTTTTTTCAAATCTAGACAGAGGAGGCGGACATTATTCCGTGTTTTTTGACAAAAAATAAAAATCATACTATGATATGTACGCCAATGGAGGGGATGAAATGGAAAAGCCAATTGAAAAAGCGTTAGATGAATGTCTTTTCTTTAGCGTGAAAAAGCTAGATCGCATGTTGAATAAATTAGCTGATGAAGCGTTTAGAAGGACAGGTCTGGCACCAACTTATGGTTTTATTTTATTGATATTAAAAGAAAAAGATGGAATACCACAAAAAGATATTGCACAAATGCTCTATTCCGCCCCATCAACGATTGCTCGTTTTGTTGAAAAATTAGAATATAAAGGATACGTCAAAACAGTTAGCGAAGGTCGCTTGTCATTAGTTTATCTTACAGAACAAGGACGCCAATTTGCTAAGGAAGTCGATGGTAGCTGGGAAGAACTTCATCAGTCATACAAAGCAGTTTTGGGAAATGAAGCAAGTAAAGAATTAGCCCAGACAATGAATGATGCAACAGATAAGTTACAAAAAAAATAAAATTTTTTAAGCAAATTAGTTGCATGTACAACTAATCGAGTGGTTTAATGATAGATGATTCTCGATAGGTTAATCAGAGCGAATTATGGGAGGAATGACAATGTCACAATTTGATCAATCAATTACTTTACCTTCAGGAGTTCAATTGAAGAACCGATTGATGCTGTCGCCTATGACGACACAACTCAGCTTTTTCAATGGAGTGATCACCGAAGATGAGATCACTTATTATAAACAACGTTCTAAAGGTCTTGGTGCTGTTATTACTGGTGCTGCAAATGTCCAAGATATCGGAAAAGGCTGGCCAGGTGAACTCAGCATCGCTCATGATGAAATGATTCCTCGATTAAGTGAGCTAGCGAAAGCAATCCAAGGAGAAGGCGCAAAAGCGATTATTCAGATTTTCCACGGTGGACGAATGACAAGTCGAGCAACTTTATCTGGAGAACAGCCTGTATCTGCAAGTGCAGTTGCAGCAAAACGTCCTGATGCGGAAACACCACGAGCAATGAGTGAAGAAGAAATCGTTGAAACAATCCAAGCATTTGGCAAAGCCACACGTAGAGCGATTGAATCAGGATTTGATGGAATCGAGTTGCATGGAGCAAATATGTATTTGATCCAACAATTTTTCTCTCCGCATTCGAATAGACGAGAGGATCAATGGGGCGGTAGCTTGGAAAATCGTTATCGTTTTATTGAAGAATTATTAACAACGGTTTTCTCAGCGGTTGAACAATATGCTAAAAAACCATTCATCGTAGGGTATCGTTTCTCACCAGAAGAATATGAAACACCAGGTATCCGTTTTGAAGACACGATCTGGCTTCTTGAACGATTACGTGAGTCAAAACTAGATTATCTGCATGTTTCATTAAATATGTATGATCGAATAGCTCGTTCTGATAAATACAACGATAAATCGATTCTTGAAGTGGTCCATAACACGATTCAAGGAAAGATCCCTTTAGTTGGTGTCGGTGGGATCCGCAATCGCGAAGATGTAGAACAGGTATTGAAATATGCAGAACTTGCAGCAATTGGACAGCAAATGATCGTCGATCCTGACTGGGCAGAGAAATTATTGGAAAACCGTGAGGATGAATTTGTAACGAAACCTTTTGAAGAAGCATATAAAGAGCTTTATTTGCCAAGCCCATTATATAATTTCTTGAAAGCACGTTATCAATAACGCAATTTTTATAGAAAGAGGATGGGAAAATGAAAGTATTGATCGTATTAACAAATGTAGAAAAGTACGAAAAGATCGAGCGTCCTACAGGTTTGTGGTTAAGTGAACTGACTCATTTTTATGATGTATTAGTAAAAAATGGGATCGATGCAGATTTTGTCAGTCCTAAAGGCGGATATGTACCTTTAGAACCGCAAAGTGTTTTGAATATGGATGAAATCGATTGGGCCTATTATGAAGATGAAGATTTCAGAAATCGGGCCTTGGGAAATACCTTACGTCCTGATGATGTGGATGCAAATGATTATGCAGCGGTTTATTATGCTGGTGGCCACGGAACAATGTGGGATTTTCCAGAAGCAATAGATCTTGGGAAAGTCGCTTCACAAATCTATCGAAATGAAGGGCTGGTCTCAGCTGTTTGTCACGGTGTTGTAGGATTGTTGCCAGTTACAGATGAGTCTGGAAAATCTATTTTAGCTGGACGTACAGTGACTGGGTTCAGTAATGAAGAAGAGGAAGCAAATGGTACAACGAATGAAGTACCATTCTTAGCAGAAGATGCTTTGAAAGAAAAAGGAGCAAACTATCAGTCTGGAGCAGCTTTTTCAGAAGTGGTTCAAATTGATGGGCGGCTTC
Organism: Enterococcus sp. H57; assembly: GCF_003112495.1. Classification (NCBI taxonomy): domain Bacteria; kingdom Bacillati; phylum Bacillota; class Bacilli; order Lactobacillales; family Enterococcaceae; genus Enterococcus; species Enterococcus sp. H57. The sequence goes on along the minus strand of NZ_BEHC01000010.1, from coordinate 95,500 downwards.
TTACAGGGCAAAATCCTCAATCTGCTCATCAATTAGGCGAAGCAGTTGTTGAAGCATTAAAGAATTAAAAATAAATGATGTGTCTATTCTAACTATTACATTACACACGCTAAAACTCGTCTTTTCGTTCTTTTCTGTTTCCTATTTGGACAGAGGTACGTAAAAGGCGAGTTTTTTTCTTTTATAAGAGTACATTTTTTGAAACATCTCTTCAGAAATGATACTCTTCAATTAGGTCCACTAGTACATTATTGAGAAGCAGACCTAGAACACGGTATGATGGAGAGGGTTGATTCTGCTGCATCGCTATGTATCATAAGGTTGAAAGCGAGTTATGAATACTGTGTTTTCTGATTGAGAAGTTAGCAGTAGAACACCTTATAAGAAAGAGGAATGCAGATGAACATTGTAATTGTCGGCGGGTCGTTTGCAGGGATTCATGCGGCTATTTATCTTCGCCAATTGATGCCAACAAGTGAAATATATTTGATTGAAAAGCAATCGAAGTTAGGATGGATTCCCAGCGGGTTCAATTTGATATTAAAAGGAAAGGTTACCAGTGAAAAACAACTTTCTTGGATCACGAAAGAAGAACTGACTGACCGCTATCGAATCCATGTTTACACAGAAAAGACAGTAATAGGATTGAAAGAAAAAAAAGTCGTTTTAGCAGGAGGAAAAAAATTGGATTTTGATCGTTTGATTCTAGCGACTGGTTCAAATCAAAAGTTTCGAAATATTTCTGCAGAATCAACGCTTATTCACCCAGTTAAAAAGATACAAAACGTAACGGCTCTTCAGCAAAAGATCATGAATGCAAAGAAAATTGCAATTATTGGTGCAGGACAAGCAGGAATCGAAATAGCTGAAGGGTTGGCATCAAGAAAAAAACAAATCCATCTTTACGAAAGCCGAAAGTCAATTCTTTTTCGTTATCTAGATCCTGAAATGACAGAACCGTTAGTAAAGGAAATGAAAAATCAAGGGCTTTCACTTTTTTTAGAAGAACAAGTTGTGTCTTTGATCGAAAATGAAACCGCTATTGTAGAGACGGAAAAAAGAAAGGAGAACTATGATCTTGTTTTGCTGGCTAATCATTCTCGCCCCGACAATCAGATGTGGGAAGAACAATTAACATTGAATGATGATGGAACGATCTGGGTAGATGACTACTTGCAAACGTCTCAAAAAGACGTCTATGCGATTGGCGATGCGATCCAAGTAACTTTTCGTCCAACAAATGAAAAAATGTATGTTTCTCTAGTAAATAACGCTGTCCGTACAGCACGAAATGTCAGCAAGACAATTAGTGGCTCACAGACAAAGGATCAGGGAACCTATCGTCCAGTCGGCAATCAGTGGTTTGGCTATTTCTTAGGAAGCGTAGGTTTGACAGAAGAAGAGAGCATTTTTTATCCCCAAAAAATTGAAACAGGATACGTAGACTACAAGCTTACAGCAATAAATCAAAGCAAAGTTAAACTCAAATTTCTATTTGATTCTGAAAAAAAGATTCTTGGAGCACAGCTCCAAAGCAAAAAAGAGATGTTCCACCTTCTTGACCAACTGACAATTGCAGTAGAAGAAGGATGGACGTTTGAACAGTTAGAAGAACATGAGCTATTTTTCCAGCCAGAATACCGTGTGCCAGATATGGTGTGGTCAAAGGTGGCGAATACTGCCTATGAAGATTGAAGCATTATTAGAAAGAAAAGAGCAGTTACAGATCCTGATTTTGCGAAACCTTGTTCTGCAAGGAGGAACAGCCTCTATCAATGGTTTGAGAGAGCATGTCCAACTGTCAAAAGCCTCGTTTGATCAATATTTGGAAGATATTGAATTGATTGGCCGAATGATGGAAAAAAAAGTAGAAGTACAGCGAAATGAGTATCAGGCGCTGCTTGTGTTGGACGAAGATGTAAGTTTGGAAAAAATTCTATTGTTTTTATTGCAAGAAAGCTTGAAGTTTAAGATGCTCGTCTATTTATTAGAACATCAGCAAGTATCCATCGTTCGATTAGCGACAGCGTTTAATATCAGTGAGTCTTCTGTTTTTCGAAAGATCAAAGAATTGAACCAGCTCTTAGAGGAATTTGGATTACAAATCAAAAACGGTCAATTATACGGAGAAGAGCTACAGATACGATATTTTTATTATGAACTATTCCAATATATCCCGGAAGATCAGCGACCGCTTTTTTTGCAAAATACACCAGAAAAAAGACCGTTCATTCTAGGATTGGACCGTGTATTAGAAACAACGTTTACGGCATCAGCAGAAGCACAGATTGCTTGCTGGCTCGGGATTACGAAAAAAAGACTATTGAATGAAAAAAGTACGTACGCAACTTTGAAAGAAAAGAAATTACTCTATCAGTCGGACCGGCTTTATCAAGCAATCGATCCAATCATCGTGATGCATCTTAGTCGAACAGCAGCAGAACTGAATGTATACGAAACAATGATGTTTTACAGCTTTTTTGTTTCTTTTTCGATAGTAGACGAAGAAATATTTTATCAGTATGATTTGACACGGAGCAAAAAGTTACCAACCGCTGTTTTAGATACTTACATTCGGGAAACGATGTTATGGCATTATCGTCCTCGTCGTTTGAAAATCAAAGAAGAAAAGGCAGTAGGCTACCAAATTTCCCAGATCAACAATGAATGGTTTTTCTTTGTTGGAAAGATCGAAGTCTACGAGCGTGATCGGCTTTTGGAACAGCAGCAGAAAATGCTCGGGCATTCCTTAACACAGTTACTGGCGAAATTACAGGAAACAGCGGTGCAGCAATTGCCGAGGAAAAGAGCTGAAGACAGTGAGCTTAGTTACCTAATGATCCAGTATGCCAATGTTCTTTTGATGATCGATTTTTATATTGCAAAACCAGTAGTGATTGGAATCGATTTAGAAAGTCTGCCGATTTATCGTATTGCTTTTCAACAATATCTGATCAGAGAACTGAGGGGAATCGGCGGTATTGAGATTGGAAGTTATGAAGAAGGTAAAGAATATGATTTGGTGATCACATTTTGCCAGAGAAACAAAAAACAGTGTGAATATTATCTGTCAGAATTTGCGTCACCTTACGACATTATTCGATTGAAAAGAAGAATAGAGACGCTGAAAAAAGAAAAGAATTGATTAAAAAATAGCTTCATAATAAAAAACTGTCAAAAAAAGAAAAAAAGAATAAAATTTTGACAGTTTCTTTTTTTAAAACAGTAGTATGATAAGAGTAGTTAAAGAAAGCGTTTGCATATAATGGAGGGAATCACAATGACAGAACCAACGTATATCATGGCGATTGACCAAGGTACAACTAGCTCACGAGCAATTATCTTTGACAAGAAAGGAAGACATATCGGCAGTTCTCAAAAAGAGTTCACGCAATATTTCCCGCAAGAAAGTTGGGTTGAACATGATGCAAATGAAATCTGGAATTCTGTACAGTCAGTTATTGCCGGAGCGTTCATCGAATCAGGGATCAAACCAAACCAAATTGCTGGGATTGGCATAACGAACCAGCGTGAAACAACAGTAATCTGGGAAAAAGATACAGGACGTCCAATCTATCATGCAGTTGTTTGGCAATCCAGACAATCAGCTGGAATTGCAGATAACTTAAAAAATGAAGGCTATCAAGAATTTTTCCACGAAAAAACAGGGCTAGTGATCGATGCCTATTTCTCAGCAACGAAGATTCGCTGGATTCTTGATCATGTAGAAGGTGCGCAAGAACGCGCTGAAAAAGGCGAGTTAATGTTTGGAACGATTGATTCGTGGTTAGTATGGAAACTGACCGATGGACAAGCACATGTTACTGATTACTCGAATGCCAGTCGGACGATGTTGTTCAATATCCATCAGCTAGATTGGGATCAGGAGATTTTAGATTTACTAAATATTCCTCGAGTGATGTTACCAAAAGTCACTTCTAACTCAGAAGTTTATGGTTATACGCAAGGTTATCATTTTTATGGAAGCGAAGCACCAATTTCAGGGATGGCAGGAGACCAGCAAGCCGCATTATTCGGACAAATGGCATTCGAACCAGGCATGGTCAAGAATACTTATGGTACAGGTTCATTTATTGTCATGAATACCGGTGAAAAACCGCAATTATCCAAAAATAATTTATTGACGACAATTGGTTACGGCTTAAATGGAAAGGTTTACTATGCTTTAGAAGGAAGTATTTTTGTGGCTGGTTCTTCGATTCAATGGCTGAGAGATGGACTTCAAATGTTGCAAAAAGCTAGCGATTCAGAAGACGCAGCGAAACGCTCTACAAGCGAAGATGAGGTCTATGTTGTTCCTGCATTTGTTGGACTGGGTGCTCCTTATTGGGATCAGGCAGCACGAGGGGCTATGTTTGGTTTGACACGTGGAACGACAAAAGAAGATATCATTAAAGCTACTTTGCAGTCGATTGCCTATCAAGTGAGAGATATCATCGATACGATGCAAGATGACACTGGAATCAAGATTCCTGTATTGAAAGTGGATGGCGGTGCAGCAAATAATGAATATCTGATGCAATTCCAAACAGATATCTTGAATGTACCGATCCAACGAGCAGAAAACTTGGAAACAACAGCACTAGGGGCAGCATTTTTAGCAGGATTAGCTGTCGGTTATTGGAAAGATACAGACGAGATCCGCGAATTTTATGAAGCTGGCAAGCTATTTGAAGTTCAAATGGAGGAAGAGCGCCGAGAAAAACTTTACAACGGTTGGAAAAAAGCAGTAAAAGCTACCCAAGCATTTGAATAAGGAGGAAATCCATATGTTTTCAAACAAGACAAGACAAGATAGCATTCAAAAAATGCAGCAAGAAGAATTGGATCTGTTGATCATCGGTGGCGGAATCACTGGTGCCGGTGTGGCAGTCCAGTCAGCAGCATCAGGAATCAAAACAGGATTGATCGAAATGCAGGATTTTGCAGAAGGGACTTCCTCTCGCTCGACCAAACTTGTTCATGGCGGTATTCGTTATCTGAAGACATTTGATGTGGAAGTAGTAGCTGACACAGTTGGTGAACGTGCAGTCGTACAAAGTATTGCCCCGCACATCCCAAAACCAGATCCAATGCTTTTGCCAATCTATGAGGGCGAAGGAGCAACAACCTTCAATATGTTCTCGGTCAAAGTAGCAATGGACCTTTATGACAAACTGGCAAATGTGACAGGAACCAAATATGAGAATTATACGCTGACACCAGAAGAAGTATTGGAAAGAGAACCGTTTTTGAAAAAAGAAGGGCTAAAAGGCGCGGGTGTCTATCTAGATTTCCGCAACAATGATGCCCGTTTAGTGATTGATAATATCAAAAAGGCTGCCGAAGATGGGGCTTATCTAGTAAGTAAAATGAAAGCGGTTGGCTTTTTATATGATGGCGATCAAATCGTTGGCGTCAAAGCTCGTGACCTGCTGACAGATGAAGTGATCGAAATCAAAGCAAAATTAGTGATCAATACGAGTGGTCCTTGGGTAGATAAAGTACGAAACTTGAATTTTACGCGTCCAGTCTCTCCTAAAATGCGTCCAACTAAAGGGATCCATTTAGTTGTAGATGCGAAAAAACTGCCTGTACCGCAACCCACATACTTCGATACAGGAAAGCAAGATGGGCGGATGGTTTTTGCTATTCCAAGAGAAAACAAGACTTACTTTGGTACGACAGATACGGATTACCAAGGAGATTTTACGGATCCGAAAGTCACACAAGAAGATGTAGATTATCTATTGGATGTGATCAATCATCGCTATCCAGAAGCAAATATCACATTGAAAGATATCGAAGCAAGCTGGGCAGGACTTCGTCCACTGTTGATTGGTAATTCTGGTTCTGATTACAATGGTGGAGATAATGGATCGATTTCAGACAAGAGCTTCAATAAAGTTGTCGATACAGTAAGTGAATATAAGGAAAACAAAGTTTCTCGTGCTGAAGTAGAAGACGTGTTGAACCATTTGGAAAACAGCCGTGATGAAAAAGCACCTTCTACGATTTCCAGAGGTAGTTCTTTAGAAAGAGAACCAGATGGTTTGCTGACTTTATCTGGTGGGAAAATCACCGATTACCGTAAGATGGCAGAAGGAGCTTTGCGATTGATACGCCAATTATTAAAAGAAGAATACGGAATAGAGACGAAAGAAATCGACTCTAAAAAATATCAGATTTCAGGTGGAAACTTCGATCCAACTAAATTAGAAGAAACAGTGACAGAATTAGCAAAAGAAGGAGTAGCAGCCGGTTTAGAGGAAGAAGATGCTACTTATATCGCTGATTTTTACGGGACTAATGCCCGACGTATCTTTGAATTAGCAAAAGAAATGGCACCTTATCCTGGTTTGAGTCTCGCTGAGTCAGCTCGGTTACGTTATGGTTTAGAAGAAGAAATGGTTTTGGCCCCAGGCGATTATCTCATTCGTCGTACAAATCATCTGTTGTTTGAACGAGATCAGCTTGATGAGATCAAGCAACCTGTGATCGATGCAATTGCTGGATATTTTGAATGGACAGAAGAGGAGAAGGCGCAACAGACTAAACGTTTAGAAGCATTGATTGCAGAATCAGATCTGCGGGAACTAAAGGGGGAGAAATAAATGAACAGTGATATGACTCAAATCATGGGGGAGTTTATTGGGACACTGATCCTAGTTTTGCTTGGAGATGGTGTGTGTGCGGCTGTGAATTTAAACAAAAGTAAAGCACAGGCTTCTGGCTGGATTGTCATCGCATTTGGTTGGGGACTAGCTGTAACAATGGCTGTCTATATTTCTGGATTCATGGGCCCAGCTCATTTGAATCCTGCAGTCTCTCTAGCTATGGCGATGACAGGGGCAATTAGTTGGAATCTTGTCGTTCCTTTCATCATTGCGCAAGTTTTAGGAGCTTTTGCAGGGGCCATTCTTGTTTGGCTTTCTTATTTGCCACATTGGAATGCAACGAAAGATGAAAGCGCGATTTTAGGAACGTTTGCAACAGGTCCTGCTATACGGAATTATCCAGCAAATGTGATCACAGAATTAATTGGTACATTTGTATTAGTTCTTGGGTTGCTAGCTTTTGGACAAAACGAATTTGCACCTGGAACGAACGTATTCGCTGTAGGTGGATTGATCTTAGCCATCGGTCTTTCATTAGGAGGGCCAACAGGATATGCAATCAACCCTGCTCGGGACTTTGGTCCTCGATTAGCACATGCGGTATTGCCAATAGCTAATAAAGGAACTTCAGATTGGGCATATTCATGGGTACCAATCGCAGGTCCAATGATCGGAGCAATTATCGCGGTAGGTGTCTATTCATTAATGGTGTAAATCTATAAAACATACTAAAGTTTGACAACCAAAATGTGTCTTGCTATAGTTAAGTGGAAAATAAATAAGACCTAGAAGAATGGGGTATGTTTTGTGAGTGTAGCTGGTATCTAATCAGTAAGTCGAATAGCCAATAAACAAAGTTTATTTGGTGTGCTTATGAAACGGTACCTGTCAGGAAAACAATATCTTTGTATTCTAATAAGGATAGGACATGACTTTTTTAAGCTGTGTTCTATCCTTTTATTTATCTCTAGGCCCTTATTTATTTTGGGACAGGTATCTCTTCAAGAAAAGGAGAGAATATGGACAACGAAATGATTAGTCAATTACAATTTGATCGGATCAAAAAGGAAATCCAAGCAAGAGCAATTGGAAACTATAGCAAAAAACGAATCAGCGATATGACGGTCTCGACAAACCTACAAACTGTCTTGGATCGTCAAGAAGAAACAAGAGAAGCACGCTTGATCTTAGAAAGCAGTCAGCATGTTCCATTTATGGGGTTGCCGAGGATCGATGCACTGACAGAACAAGTCAAAAAAGGGTTGATTCTGCAGCCAACCGATTTGATCGAATATGCGGATTTTCTTAGAAGCAGTCGGATGATCACAAAGTTTTTTGATAAGAATCAATACCAGACACCCTTGTTGTTTGCTTATAGCAAACATCTTCCTGATTTGATAAATGTAGAAGAGTTGATTGACCAGAAAATAAAAAATAATAAAGTCAGTGACGACGCGTCACGTAATTTGCGTAAAGTACGCAAACAATTACAACTAATCGAAAAAGAGATCCAGTCAAAATTACTGAAATTCTTGCGTCATCCGAAAAACAAAGAAATGATCCAAGAAGCAATGATTGTTCAAAAAGGCGAATACTATACGATTCCTATCAAAGCCAGCTATAAAAATAAAATAGATGGAACGATTATCGATGAATCAAATAAAAGAACGACGGTTTTTATTGAACCAACTGTGATTTCTAAATTGAATGAACACTATCAGTTGTTAAAAGCTGAAGAAATCAGTGAAGAATATCAAGTCCTGGCGGCATTGACTGGTGCTATCGCAGAAAACGAAGAAGTGATCGATTTATTGATCGAAACGATCACGGTGTTAGATATCATCTTTGCTCGGGCAAAATTTAGCCGAGAAATCAATGGAAGCACACCTAGAATCAATAAATCGGAACATATCATTATCAAGCAAGGCAGACATCCATTTTTACCTGAGCATGCGGTACCATTGGATGTTGAAATCGGTAAAGACTATCGAGGCTTGATTATCACCGGAGCAAATGCCGGAGGCAAAACAGTCGTGTTGAAGACAGTCGGTTTATTGACTTTGATGGCGATGTTCGGTATGCAAGTTCCGGCAAAAGAAGGGACAGAGCTTGCTGTCTTTGATGAGATTTTCGTCGATGTCGGTGACCACCAAAATTTAGAAAATGCGTTGAGTACATTTTCTGGTCATATGCAAAACATCGCTGCTATTTTGAAAAAGATAAAAAGGAATACGTTGGTACTTTTAGATGAGATTGGCAGTGGAACAGAGCCAAATGAAGGGGCTGCACTAGCGATCGCAATCATGGAATCTATGTATGAGCAAGGGGCATTGATCATTGCCACGACCCATTATGGAGAAATCAAGAAATTCGCCGGAGATCATGAAGATTTTGTGCCGGCTGCTATGGCTTTCGATCGGGAAGCACTTCGTCCTAAATATCAGTTGCGGGTTGGAGAAACAGGAGAAAGCCAAGCTTTGTGGATTGCTCATAAAATGGATATGTCGATGAAATTGATCCATCAAGCAGAGCGTTACTTGGCGGAAAAAGCCTATCGGACACAGAAAAAAGAATTTCTTCCTAAGACAGCAGTTACAAATAGGAAGGAGAATAAAAAAGAACGCCAGCTCTTTGCAAAAGGTGATCGGATATTTGTTAATGAATACCAAAAAGAAGCGTTAGTTTATGAAGATATAGGTGAAGATACGATTGATGTATATTTAGACAAAAAAATAATCCACGTGCCTCGTCAGCGTGTTCGTCTGGTGCGTTCAGCAGAAGATCTGTACCCGACAGGTTACGATTTAGACAGTCTGTTTATCGATTATAAAACACGTAAACGGCAGCGTGACCTAGAGCGAGGATCAAAAAAAGCTCATAAAGTACTAGTAAAAGAAATGCGCAAACGACAGGAAGAAAGAAGAGTAAACGATGAAAACAGCAAGTGATTATCTCAAATTAGCTCATAATATCAGTGGCTGTAAAGAAAAATAAAAACAGTGAAATCATTGGTTTTATTCCCCGTGTAAGCTAAAATAAAAAGAAAAGAGTGCTGAGGAGGTAGGGCGATAAAATGAAATTAAGCACAGACTGGCGTAAAGAAATACAAACGATTCCGAATCTTTTATCGATATTCCGTATTTTTTTGCTGCCGATTTATCTTTATTTTGTGCTGAGACAGTCATTTTATATAGCAGGAGCGGTCATTGTTGTCTCAGGTTTGTCTGATTATCTAGACGGGGTCATTGCTCGGAGATATAATCAGGTAACAGACTTAGGGAAGGTGCTTGATCCGTTTGCAGATAAATTGACACAACTTTTTCTGATTTTGTCTATGGCATGGTATCGACCGTGGCTTTGGCTGTTGTTTGGTCTATTCTTGATAAAAGAAGGCTTTATGTTTGTAGCTGGATTAATCGGGCTATCTAAAAATATCAAATTAAGTGGAGCGAAGTGGTATGGCAAAGTAGCGACTGCTGTCATCTATGTTGGCATGATCCTTTTGCTGCTTTTCCCAGAATTACCAACGCTGTGGGTGAGAGTCATTTTTGCCGTCATCACTTACGGTCTTTTACAATCTTTTGTCTTGTATGCTGTCGAGTACCGAAAGGTGTTTCAAAGAAAATAAAAAAGGGGTGTGACCTATGTCGCATTCCTTTTTTTGATAAATAGACTCCCAGTAGCTACTTCTCGATAATAAGCCAACCAAACCAAAAACAGGAGAAGTTGTTTTTGAAATTATTTCTTGTGATTCGGAGTTAAATGGTAGGCTCACAACCTCTGGATAAACGGTATTCAAAAGCCAGTTTCTCGGTATTAAGCCAAATTTATGCAAAAATGTAGAAATCCATTTTCACAAAATTTTTCTTAATACTCGAAACTAAGCGACTTTTTCACAATCTCTTCCTTAAACGGTGTTCAAAAGCTTGCATCTGCGGTAATAAGCCCAACCAAACGAAAAATATGAGAAGCTATTTTTGTTTGGCTGTTCTTATTACTTGATGCAGGACAGCTTTTTCACAACCTTTGATTCACGGTTTTCCAGAAGTAGCTTCTTCGAAAAATAAGCCGAAATTTCTTGAAGCTGATCACTTCTGTCGCAACCTCTACTGACTAAGGCTTGATATAAGCATAACCTTGGGATTGCAGTTCAACTAAATCAAGGACACCTGCTGGTACAACGATTACTTGTTCAGGTAAAGAACTTTCTGAAATATGATTAGCACGCATAGCATTGGCGCAAGCGTGAAAAACGACTCCTTGCAAATCTAAGAATTCTGCATTGGCAGAGTCTAGATAACCGGTAATCGCGATGCCATTTACAGATACGACAATCGTCGTTTCTGGAGAAGCTTTTATCAGGTTTTTTACGTTTTTCCCTGTTTCTGACCATTTTTCTAATTCATCAATATGGAAAACGACTTTCATTGAAATCATTCCTTTACTTTTTAATAATCATCTTGATCGCTTGTTCTAGTTTAGCCGCTTGTTCTTCTGGATTACTATCAGGTTTCTCAAAGCAATTTTTCAGATTATCTGCAACGATCATGCCCATTACGCGATCAATACTAGAACGAACAGCGCTTAATTGAGTGATGACATCCATACATTCTTTTTCGTCTTCGATCATTTTTTGGATACCACGAATTTGTCCCTCTGTACGTTTCAAACGGTTCAGGATATTTTTATTATCAATCTCCATAACACATTCTCCTCTATTTTTATAATTAGATAATACCCCTTATCGGTATTTTATGCAAATATAAAAAGTAGTGAAAAAAATGAAGAGTCATTCTGGTTGACATATTAATAAAGCTCCTGTTTAATATACCCCATGAGGTATTTATAAAAATGTAAATGAGGTGCAGAAAATGAATTTGCTATTTCAATCAATAAAATCGATAACAGTCCCAGAATTAAAGGAAAAGCTTTTGGAAAATCCAGCGTTACTTGATGTTAGAACACCTGCAGAATACCGGGGTGGGCATATAAAAGGAGCTAAAAATGTTCCGTTACAAAGTATAAACAGATATGATGGAGACAAAGAAAAGACCGTCTATGTGATTTGTCAATCAGGGATGAGGAGTAAACAAGCAGCTAAAGAATTAAAGAAATCTGGTTATGATGTAGTGAATGTACGTGGTGGCATGAATCAATGGTTTGATCGAACAGTAGGAGGGAAATAAGATGAAAATCGTTATTGTCGGAGGTGTAGCAGGTGGAATGTCTGCTGCTACACGGCTTCGCCGATTAATGGAAGATGCAGAAATCGTTGTTTTTGAAAAAGGACCGTATGTTTCTTTTGCAAATTGCGGCTTGCCTTATTATCTTTCGGGAGAAATCAGTGAACGGGAAAATCTTCTTGTCCAAACGCCAGAATCATTATCCGCTCGTTTTTGTTTAGATGTGCGTCCAAATCATGAAGTGACAGCCATCTTTCCCGAAAACAAAACGGTAGAAGTCGTACATGAGGGTCAAAAACACATTGAACAGTACGATGCATTGATTTTATCTCCTGGTGCAAAACCAGTTGTTCCATCGATTCCAGGGATAACAGAAGCCGACAATGTTTTTTCTATTAGAAATGTACCAGATATCGATAAAGTGATACATGCATTAGAAAAACAGCCAAAGCGTGCCGTGATCGTTGGTGCAGGATTCATCGGATTGGAAATGGCAGAAAACCTAAAAAGAAGAGGTTTAGAAGTCATGGTGATCGAACAAGCACCACATATTCTTCCGACGCTGGATGAAGAAATGGCAGCTTTTATAGAAAAAGAATTGTCTCATCAAGGAGTAGAAGTGATTACTTCTCATGCTGTCGCTGGATTTGAAGACCACGGGAAACGATTGCGACTGGATGATGGGCGTACCATCCCTGCTGATTTAGTTATTTTATCCATTGGTGTTCGTCCTGATAACCAGCTAGCAGTGACTGCTGGAATCGAATTAGGTATACGCGGGGGTATCCTAGTAGACGAACGATATCAAACGAATATTCCTGATATTTATGCGGTGGGGGATGCTATCGTTGTAAAACAGCAAATCACTGGAAAAGATGCACTTATTTCTCTTGCTTCACCAGCCAATCGTCAAGGTAGACAAGTTGCGGACACGATTTCCGGAATTTCTCGAAGAAATCAAGGCGGTATTGGAACAGCAATTATACGAACGTTTGGAATGACTGCCGCATCCACCGGTTTAAGTGAAAGAACAGCCAAAGAAAACGAACTGTCTTTTGAAGTCATTCATGTATCAGGAAAAGATCATGCAAGCTATTATCCAGAAGCAACAGATATTTTACTGAAGTTGATCTTCCATCCAGAGACTGGCGAGATTTATGGTGCACAAGGTGTTGGGGCAAAAGGTGTGGATAAACGGATCGATATTTTAGCAACAGCAATCAAAGGGCATTTGACGATCTTCGATTTACCGGAATTAGAATTGACGTATGCACCGCCATTTGGCTCAGCCAAAGATCCAGTAAACATGCTAGGATATGCAGCAATGAACATTGTAGAAGGGTTTAGTGAAACCGTACAATGGCATGAATTGCCGACAGAATTAGCAAAAGGAAAAATTTTATTAGATGTGCGAACAGCAGAAGAATTGGAAAAAGGCAAATTCAAGGAAGCCAAACATATCCCTTTGAATGAACTTCGAGACCGATTAGATGAATTAGACAGCCAGCAAGAATATATCGTCAGCTGTCATAGTGGACTACGTAGCTATCTAGCGGAAAGAATCTTGAAGCAGTCTGGCTACCACGTAAAAAACCTTGATGGTGCATTTTCTTTATATCAAACTGTCCGACCAGAAGAACTGATATATCCTAACAAATGATACTCGTTAAAAAGCTTGCATTCGACTCTTAAAAGAGGTAAACTAATCGGTTCCACCACTTTAAAAAAAGAGGAGAATGTGTATGGTCAACACACAAAAGCAGTTAGAAGAAGCATATCTGAAGAACGTGTATCAAAAGCTAATTGATAAAAAAAACGAACTGCGTGAATCGATGGATACGGCAAAAATAGAAGGAAACCAGTCGTTGAAAGAAATGGCTGGCGAGCTTCGATTGAATTTTGACAGTTACTTAGATAACCTGGATACTTTTTCGATGATTGAAATGAAAAATAGAGAAATCGATCAGATGAATATCAAACAGAAAAACGCAGAAAATCAGCTAGCAAAGATCGAACGTTTATTGAAAAGTCCCTACTTTGGAAAAGTCGTTGTAGACTTTCTGGATAATGAGCCAAAAGAATCCTTTTATATCGGTACAGCAAATTTCACAGATGATGCAGATGAAAATCTTGTTTATGATTGGCGTTCACCAATTGCCGAACTTTTTTACAATAACATGATTGGTCCGTCTTCTTATACGGTTCGGCAAAATAAAATCGATACGGTTATCAAAGAAAGACGACAATTTCTTTTGGAAAGAGATCGTTTGGTCAAGTTTTTTGATACGTCTGTAGCTATTCAAGATGACGTATTATTAGAAGTCTTAGGCCAAGATGAGACCAATGAAATGAAGGCTATCACAGCTACGATCCAATCGGAACAAAACACAATCATTCGGGATGTGAAAAGTCAAAATATCTTGGTAAATGGCGTAGCAGGAAGTGGTAAAACCTCTGCTATCATGCAGCGTATTGCGTATCTGTTCTATTTATATCGAGATACGATGACATCTGATGACTTGCTGATTCTATCACCTAATCATCGGTTTATCGACTATATTTCGAATGTCCTACCATCATTAGGTGAAAGAAATCCACTGAATCTAACCATCATACAGCTGGTTTCACAGCTTTCAGCAGAGGAAATAGAAGGTGAAGAGGCTTATTTCAAACGTATCACGGGAGAAAATGTATCGGAGCAGACAGAACGTTTGCGTAGCAAAAAGTTTATCGATAATCTAAAACAATCAGATCCTTTGTTTTTAGATCATCCGAATTTTATCCGTGGACTTACTAAAAATGGAAAAACAGTCCTTTCTAAAAAAACGATCGAAAAAATATATGAGAAAGTTCCTGCTCATCCTAAATTGATCGATAGGCTTCAAGCAACGAAAAAGGCACTGATGAGCGAATGGAAGAATCATCTTTTGAAACAAGCAAAAAGTCCTGCTGTGCAGAATCAGGTACTCTCGTTGACAGAAGATAGGCAGTTGGAATTATTCGGTAAATTGATTTCTGATGATTCGGAACAAAGTATTGCAGCTTATGCAAGGAAACTTTTACAAAAAAAATATCGAAAAATAACCAGACAAATCGAAGAAATGGCATGGGTGGATGAGCATCAGTTGTTTGAAAGAATTTATGAAAAACGATATGGCTCAGCTTATGCTTGGCAACCCACACGTACTGTTGATGAAGCAGTCATTATATTAGCTATTCGTCATTTACTTGTTGAAAAGGTAAATGTACCAGCATTTCGCTATCTATTGATTGATGAAGTACAAGATTATACCCTGGCACAATTAGGTCTATTGATCGAATTATTTCCAAAAACTCACTTTACTTTAGTAGGTGACGAGAATCAGGCAATCTTTAATTCTTCCACTACTTTTGCTGATATTATGCGTTGTTTCGACGACTACCATCTGCCGATCCATCGGTATGATCTTAGAAATAGTTACCGTTCTAGCGGAGCAATCACAGAGCTTTTCAAAACCTATGCTATGGATCAAGAGAAGATCGACATCGTATCGATCCGACCGCAAGGAAAAGAACCCGAATACCGCTCTTTTCGATCCTCTGAAGAATTGTTGAAAATACTAGCTGAGATTTTGGTTTCTCTAAAAGGAGAAAAAGCGGCAGTTATCACCCAAACAGAAGAGGAAACCCAAACGCTACAAGAATCGATTAAAAAAAATTCATATGGATTAG
This sequence comes from Enterococcus sp. H57, assembly GCF_003112495.1. Taxonomy (NCBI): domain Bacteria; kingdom Bacillati; phylum Bacillota; class Bacilli; order Lactobacillales; family Enterococcaceae; genus Enterococcus; species Enterococcus sp. H57. Next base: position 79,989 of record NZ_BEHC01000010.1, on the reverse strand, counting down.
AAAACTGCCAAATCATTCCTTTGAGTCTAGCAAAAGGACTGGAATTTGATCATGTAATCTTATATCCATTTGAAAACGATGGAGATGAGCAAAGAAGACGCAGACAAATGTACACGGCGATATCTAGAGGAATGAAAAGCATTGTCGTATTGGAAAGAGCAACATAATTAAGAGATAAAAAATAAAAAGAACAACTGATAAAAAGAACAAAATATTTTTCATTTGCTGATGAGAAATGTTTTGTTCTTTTTCTTAGGAAAAATTTAGGAACACTTTATGTGAAAAGAAATGAAATGTATGGTAAACTCCTACGTCGTAACAAAAAAACGTGAGGTGAGGATATGAAAAAAGTAACAAGAGAAGAAGTTGCATCAATTTTGGTGAAAGATAAGTATTTTTCAAAAGGTAATTACTGGTTAAAGATTTGGCAAACGTTAGTGGCTCTTTTAGGATGGATGATCGTTGTTCTTCCTTTTATATGGGTGTTTTTCCCATTAACGAGACCAGAAAGAGCCAAGGATTTTTCCTTGTACGCTTTTTTATCAGAAAAGAAAATGCTGTATTTCTTAATCGGCTTTTTTGTATTGATTTTTTTCAGTTTCCTGATTACCTCATTTGTATTGACTAGGTGGAACAATCGAAATCTATACAAAAAAGTAAATAAATCTTTTGAATATGAAGATGAAAAATTGAAAAAAAGACAAGAATTACTTGAAGAAGTGTATACGGAACGTTTTGGAACAAAAGAAGAGAGAGAAACGGTCCGTTTTTATTCTGTCTCCGAAGAGAAAAATCTAGATACGACATTCATTGCAGATTTGTATAAAGAAAATGGGGTGGAACTGAAATGATCTCAATCACCCATACAGGTAATTTATTCTTAGATACTTGTTTGTCTATTATGTATTTTTTTCTCGTTTCTTATCCGATTTTAGGCGGATTTGTATGGTTTATTGGTGTCTGGTGTTATGTGTTTTTATACAAACATAAGCAAAAAGAATGGGTAGATGTTCCCTTGAGTGTCGAACCGTTCATCACGATCATGGTGCCAGCCCATAATGAAGAAATTGTGATCGAAGATACAATCGAGTATTTGATGACGAAATTGAATTATCACAACTATGAGGTATTAGTGACAGACGATGGTTCAACGGACCAAACACCAGAAATATTAGCCAGATTGATGAAAAAATATGCTAATCTTCGTGTGGTTCGGATCGAAAAAAATAAAGGGAAAGCCCACGCGTTTAATATCGGACTTGCCTTTGCAAAAGGGAAATTGATTTTAAGCAATGATGCAGACACGGTACCGGAGCCAGATGCACTGATTAGGTATGTGAATTATTTCATTCGCCTGGTGCAAGACATATTGCTGCGGTGACTGCAAATATGGATGTCCAAAATCGTACCAAATTGATTGCAAAATCTCAAACGGTTGAATTCTCAAGTATCGTGGGCATCATTAAACGAACACAGTCAGCTGTTTTCGGTGGTCTTTATGCGTACAGTGGAGCAAATACGATGTATCGAAAAGAAGCCTTGATCGATGTGGGCGGATTCAGACAAGATCGAGCGACAGAAGACATCAGTATTGCTTGGGATCATCAGTTAAATGACTGGTTATCTGTTTTTGCTCCTGAGATTATCTTTTTCATGGAAGTACCTGTGACGTTGAAGATGCTATATCGACAAAGAAAACGTTGGGCAAAAGGTGGAACAGAAGTCTGGCTGACGAATTTCAAAAAAGTGATGCTCCATCCTTTTAAACATATTGGAAGAACGATCATCTTCATTGATCAAACATTGAGTATTGTCTGGTCAATATTCTTTTGTATTTCCGTAGTTCTTTTTGCTGGATTAATCGGGCATTATGTATATCAAGGAAACTACGAACAGATTTATATTACTTTTACATTCAGTTTTGTGTTCATCTGCTTTGAAATGGTCGCAGGATTTTTCCAGTTGCTAGCTTCGCTGATTGTAGATGATCGACGAAGAAAATTGAAATACCTTCTTTTCGCACCACTATATATGCTTTTGTTCTGGATAGTGAACGCGATAACGATCGTGACGACTTTCATTCCAGCAGTCAAAACGATTTTAGGTTATGGAAGCGGGACATGGAAAAGCCCGGAACGTACAAAAAAATAAAAGATGCACCGTTTTTTAGACAAACAGCCTGTTGTGTTTATGGTTCTTCCAAACATTTTTGCTTATAATAAGAAATTAGTTAAAAAGTAGTAAGGATGGGAAAAGTGATGAAAAAAAGAATGAAGCCGTTAATCTGGCCAATTGCTGTTTCCAGTATTTTCTTATTGGGACAGACAGCTTTTGCGGAAACTTCTGAACCTGCTCAAACAGAACCTTCAACAACTATAAGCTCTTCTGATGCTGAAAACGGTGCCTCGGAAACAGAAACGACTTCCAATGTACCGATAGATAATTCAGGAGAAACGATTTCATCTTCAGAAGATACATCAATAAATAGTTCTACCTCTTCTGACCAAATCGATCATTTGCAAGACTTGGAAAATAAAAGAAAAGAACTCGAAGAAGCATTAGAAGCTGCAAAAAACAAATTGAAAGAAGACCAAGCAGCAATCGATCAAGATTTAGCTAATCTTAAAAATAAAGTGGGAAATGACCGTGCACAACTTGAGAAAAAGCTTGCCGAAGCGAAAGCAAAAGCGGAAGCTGTCCAAACAGATCTTGACGGGAAGATCCAACAAGCAAAAGAATTCAATCAGCAATTAAATCAGGTTGCTCAAACAGCTTCTGGAAAGCTAAGTCAAACTCAAGCGGATATCACAGCGGCCAGTCAAGCAATCCACGGAAAGATCAGCGAAGCACAAACAGTTGCTAATGATTTTGAAGCAAAAAAAGCTGACTTAGCAGCTAGTTTCCAACGAATAAAAGATATTTTGCATTCGGCAGGAGAAAAATCAGTGACCTCTGGAAGCACGACAGAAACAGTTCAGCAAACGACAGAGCCATCCAAATCAACAAGTCAGACTTTGCCAAAAACAAATGAAAAAACAGCTTCTGTCAATTATTCCTTCGTAGGCACAGGTGTGCTAGTTGCAGCAGCTTACGGAATCATCCGCAAAAAGAAATAAAAAAGAGAGGATGGGAAGGTAGAGTACCTCGAAGTTAGACTGAAAAATCTAATTCTTGAGTGCCACTACATGTCCCATCTCTCTTTAGTTATTAAAACAGATGTCCCCTACTTATCTCGTGGAGACAGCTGTTCCACTACATGTGACCATCAGCATGCCATTGTCGCTGCCTAATACTTCATAGTCCATTTTTACGCCAATGATCGCATCAGCTCCTAATGCTTTTGCACGTTCAGCCATTTCGGCAAGTGCTTCTTCTCTTGCACCCATTAGTTCGTTTTCATAGCTTTTTGAGCGGCCGCCAAAGATATTTCGTAATCCCGCCTCCAAGTCTTTAAATGCATGGATCCCAGTAATGACCTCACCAAAAACGATCCCTTTATAAGCTACTACGGCTTTTCCCTCTACACTGTTCGTTGTTGTTGTAATCATTCGATCACTCCTCTCTTTTAATTAAAGTATAACAAACTTCAAGAAGCACTACACATATTTTCCCAAAATTAGAAATTTATTATATACTTGAATTGTTCATTAATGAAAGCGAAACCAATCGTTAGCAACTATGTAAAAGAAAGGAAGATTCTTGTGAAAAAAAGTATTTTGCTTATTTCTCATAGTCAAAAAGTAACAGATGGTATTAAAGAAATGATTGAGCAGATGCAAAAATCCGAAGAGGTGCAAATTTTTTCTCTCGGCGGAATAAGTGGCGAGATCGGATCAGACCCGATGAAAATCGTAGAAGCAGTCAATGAATCAAGTGATGCAGCTAGTTATTTTGTTTTTGCGGATATCGGCAGCGCGGTATTGAATTCGGAACTGGCAAAAGACATGTTGGAAGAAGAACAGCAGCAACGTTATCATCTGGTGGATGCGCCTTTAGTGGAAGGAGCTTTTGCAGCAGCCATCACTGCCGGTATAACGGATGATACTCAGCAAATCTTAACAGAAGCACAAAATGCCGGAAAGAAAGGATGGGAATAAATTGAAAAAAATCATGAATGATCCAAGCAATATTGTCGAAGAAATGCTGGAAGGATTAGTAAAAAGCTATCCAGAACTTGTTCATCGTGTAGAATCTTCCCGTGTTGTAGCCAAGAATCAGAAAGCGGAACAAGTTGGTTTGGTTTCTGGTGGAGGAAGCGGACATGAACCATCCCATGCCGGGTTTGTAGGGGAAGGGATGTTAAGTGCAGCGGTGCTTGGTGATGTGTTTACTTCTCCAACTCCAGATCAGATTCAGACGGCTATTAAGGAAGCGGATAGTGGAAAAGGAGTTTTACTGATCGTTAAGAATTATACAGGGGATGCATTGAACTTCGATATGGCAAAGGAATTAGCTGCTATGGACGATATTGAAGTAGAAAGTGTGATCGTAGATGATGATATCGCCGTTGAAAATAGTACGTATACTGCCGGAAAACGCGGAGTCGCAGGTACTGTCCTTGTACACAAAATCGTGGGCGATGCAGCAAGAAACGGTGCTTCCCTAGCAGAGTTGAAAGAACTGGGAGAAAAGGTGGTACAGGCAACTAAGACGATCGGTGTAGCGCTTCGAGCAGCAACTGTACCAGAAGTAGGGAAACCAGGATTCGAACTGGGAGAAGATGAGATTGAGTACGGTGTTGGTATCCATGGTGAGCCAGGCTATCGTCGAGAAAAGATGCAGCCTTCTAAAGTACTGGCAAAGGAACTTGTTACTAAGATTTTAGATGATTACTCGAATTTACCAAAAGAAGCAGGTGTACTAGTCAACGGAATGGGCGGGACGCCTTTGATGGAACAGTTCGTGTTCATGAATGATGTTTTAGCTTTGTTGGAAGAAAGAGGAGTCAATGTAGTTTTCCGAAAAGTCGGTAATTTCATGACTTCACTAGACATGCAAGGTCTTTCTCTGACACTGATCGACTTGACAGGGACACAATGGAAAGATTCTTTAGAAAGCAATGTACAGACGATTTCATGGTAAAAAATCTCAAGATAAAAGGGTGATAATATGAAACTAACCGTTCAAGAAATCCAAGAATGGCTCACGCAATTTGCAGAGGCAATCAATCAGAACAAACAATATCTCAGTGATCTAGATACCCCGATTGGCGATGGAGACCATGGAAATAACATGGGAAGAGGGGTTTCAGCTTATGAAGAAGCTTTTCAAACCGATCATCCTGAAACAATTAGTGATACATTCAAAGTATTCTCTATGGCGATGATATCGAAAGTCGGTGGTGCTTCTGGTCCGTTATACGGATCTGCATTCATGAACATGATGAAAGCGACAAAAGAGGTCGATTCTATTGATTCTCAAGAAAAATTAGGAGAAGTGATCGAGCAGGGAACAGCGGGTATTCAAAGCCGAGGAAAGGCAGAAGCTGACGATAAAACGATGTTAGATGTTTGGCTGCCAGTCACAGAGGCATTGAAGGCAGGGAATTTAACAAAAGAAATCATTGACCAGGCAAAAGAACACACCAAAGACTTGGTAGCTAAAAAAGGACGAGCTTCCTATCTAGGAGAGCGTGCAATCGGACATATCGACCCAGGAGCTGCTTCTAGTGCCATTTTATTTTCAACGCTTTTAGATGTGATCAATCAACCTTAAGTTCAATAAAACTGCGGTGATGCTCATCGCAGTTTTTTGTTTGGCTGTTCTTATGACTTGATGCAGAACAGCTTTTTCACAACCTCTATTTGTCCATATCGCAAAATTCAGGTAGAATACAAAAGATAACGGAAAGAGGCGAAACAATGGAACTTGGAAAATCAGATTATCAGTTGTTTGATCGACCAATCTACGCATTCAAACAGCTCAAAGAGAGCCATCCAACAGATAAGATCGAACAAATCAAGAAAGAATATAAAGAACACTGGCAAAAATGGAAAGAGATTCAGCTCCAGACAGCTGCACTTTTGCCTGATATGTACGGCATGAGCAAACCTAAAATCGAAAGCTGGACGAATGGCTGGAATTTACGCAGTCATTTTTGGAGCGCGTACCGAAGCGAATCTCGTCAAGACGAGAATGCCTGTCTAGCAGTTTTGTTGAATCAAAAACAATACCAAATCTATTTGATGTACCAACATTATAAAAGCGAAGAACGATATGGTAGCATTGCAGCGTATAACCAGTTGCTTGCGATACTGAAAGAGTGGAGCAAAACAGTCGATATCAAGGATTATTACATATGGCCGCAACCAGAACATGAACTTGACGACCACTTAGCTTTGTCTGACTATTTGTCCGATACAAAGAAACAAGAAGAGTTGAAAAAAGCGATGAGAGACCGAACCTTTCAAATGGGTAAACTATTCTTCTATCCGCAAGAAATCGAACACGTTGAGCAAATAACCGCTGAAACCTTACAAGAACTAGCACCACTATATCAAAAGCTAGGTGCGGAAAAATTTCAATAGACAACACGAAATAAGCAATTCGAAAAACAAACCTTACTCTCGGCTTGCGAGTGAAGGTTTGTTTTTGATTATTCAAAAAGTAAATATTTAAAAAATTGATAGGAATCAATTACTTAAGGTCTCAAAAGAAGGAAAATAAAGCAAGTGACAAAAAGAAATCCACTCTATTTGCTGGTATCTGGTTCGCTTGACGTTTATGCTATGATAAAAGAAAATTATCAGTTGGAATAAGGCAAGCCATGTTCCTTTATTAGAAATAGCTGTTTAGAAGGAGGAGAGATTATGAGTCATGATCATTTATGTGTTTCATTTGTTCCTTTGTTCAATCACTTAGTACAGCAAGATCAAGAAAAAGTACACGCACTTGTCAAACATCACTATGTGGAAAAAGGAGAACAGATTCTTGCGCCGAATGGAGAACCTCAATTAGTGATCGTGGCCTCCGGCAGTATGAAAGTGTATCAATTATCTGCTAGCGGAAAGGAACAGCTTTTACGAGTAATAGAGCCGGGCGGATATGAGGGAGAGAGCCAGTTGCTAGGCGTTCCAAATGAGTCTTTATTTGGCGAAGCACTAGAAAAAACGGAAATTTGCATATTGAGACAAAAAGATTTCTCGGAACTCTTACTGCATTATCCCGCCCTTAGTCTGAAACTTTTAGCAATCAACGTTGAGAAGTTAACAAAAGTACAGCAGCAGACAACTTTTTTGATGATGGAAAAAGTAGAAGAACGAGTCGCTGTCTATCTGCTTGACTTAGCTAAAGCGACAGGGAAGGATCACTTTTTCCTGCCAATGAAAATGAAAGAACTTGCTGCATTTATCGGTACGACCCCCGAAACTTTATCTAGAAAATTTAAATTATTAGAGGAGAATGGTTATGTAAAAAGAAAGAATCGAGAAGTCTGGATCATTGATAAAGAGCAGTTAGAAGACTTGTAAATAAAAAAATGACCTCCAAATGTTGGATTTTTGACCCAGATTTGGAGGCTAGCATGAAATTGTACATGCTTTTTTATTATCCTTCTAGTAAGTCTCTTCGCCTATAACCAATAGAACCAAGAATGAACAGTGCAAGGCTGATACATGATAACATAAGGAACACGGAAAGATCAAAAGAATCGTTTGGCATCCGTGGAACCCAGCTAGGGACAGCTGTTTTGGAAAACCATTCTGGTAAATCCAAAATTCCGCCAAAGTAATTGAGTGCAAAGGAGTAAGCTAAGTAGATATAAGCAAGTTTACCCATTCGAGGAAGCCATCCGAATAGAAAGCCACTAATTCCGATAAACACTAAAACGGCAGGCAGGAAATTGAACCCGGCTTTAAGAAACATCAATAGATCCATGTCTTTCGCATCCTTCATCGAAGCCAAAGCAGAAAGCCCTAGTGCACCAGAACTAATCAGGATTGCCAATATAGCAAATAGAATAGCTAGTAACATATTGGTCCAATAAAGTTGGTTCCTAGAAATTTTTGTTGCGAACAGCTGATTCATACGTCCGTGGGTTTCTTCTGTAAATAAACGATTGATGCTAGCAATTGGTAAAATAGCAGCTAGACAAATCAAGACGACCATGATCGTGCTTGTAAAGTTTTTTTCAATTGAGACGCCAGATTGGATAAACATCTGTTTCATTAAGTCGTTACTTTCTAAAAACTGTTGCATATTCCCGTAGATAGAGCCGTATGCCGCCCCCATCAAACCAAAAGTGATAAGCCAACTGATTGTCATCCCTTTATTTAGATAGAATAATAAACCACGCAAGGATAAAAGAGAACGTTTAGCATACGGTTTTCCTTCACGTTCGGGGATATAGCCGGTGTTCAAATCTCGATGTTCCTCTAAAACAAATGAACTGATTATCAAGATTAGACTGAACAAAAACAAATAAAGCAAAGGAATCCAGTTGTTAGTTGTAAATGGATAGGTCAAATAAGACCAGCCTAAAGGATTCCACATCGAAAGGGAGGAATCAGCTACATCTGTTATTGCTCGTAGAAGGTAAAGTCCACCTAAAAACGCTAAAGACAGACCATTCGAACTGGCTGAACTTGGCATCAGTTGTGCAGCAAACAGTGCAACGGCACTCCCCAAAATCCCCATACTACCTACAGATAGCCCAAAAAGCCAAGCACCTTCTGCAGTGATCGAATCTGCTTGGAAAAAAATCATCGTACAGCTGATCGATATTGCTAAAAGCAAATTGATCAGAATACTTTCAGCGATGACAGCTAAAGAGTTTGCTTGACGTCCGACTCGAAAGGAACGAATAAGTTCAATCAGACCAAGTTCTTCTTTTTTTCTCGTTTGGCTCACCACGTGTAAAACAGAGATCACAGCAGCAAACAAACTGCAAAAAAGCAACATTTCATTTGCATAAATCGCTCCTAAAGTATACTCAGCAGCATTCGAAGCTGGAGTTGGTCCGACCATTGCAATCATTGCCGGGTTTTGCAAGGTTTCGTATAATCCAGCTAATCCTTGTCCGGAAGTCAATTCTTCAAACGCAGGGACAAAACCACCAGAAAAAGCAGTGACACCGACTAGCCATATCAGGATCTTTTTCCAGTCACGGCTAAGGTTTTGAGAAAAAAGGGTGGACCAGCGTGAAAATTTATCAGTCATTTCGCTTCCTCCTCATCCTTCATAATGTCTCATGAATAAATCCTCAAGAGTCGGTGGAATAGATTCAAATTTTTTCACACCTAATTTGGACGCTTCAGCTAAAATCACATCGAAAGCTTCGTTATCAGCAGCAAATTGAGCGAGGTGACCTTTTTGCACAAAGTCATGGACACCGTTCAATTGTGCTAAGTGACTATTCTCTGCTTCTGTTTCTATAGTGATGGTCGAACGAGTCAAATGACGCAATTCATCGAGTGTTCCTTCTTCTACGACTGTTCCTTCGCGTATGATCACGACTTTATCCGCTAGTCGCTCGACTTCACTGAGAATATGAGAAGAAAGTAGGATGGATTTGCCCTGTTCTTTCAATTTTTCAACTTCTTCTTGGAAAATCGTTTCCATCAAAGGATCTAAACCAGAAGTAGGCTCATCAAATAAATAGAGATCCGAATCAACAGCCAAAGCAGCAATCAAGTCCACTTTTTGGCGATTTCCTTTTGAATAGTTTTTTGCTTTTTTCTTAGGATCAAGAGAGAAACGTTGAATCAGTTCATCTTTTTTTTGAGCACTCCCTTTTCCATGAAGCTTCATGAAGAGATCGATGATCGCTCCTCCAGTCAAATTTCCCCACAAAGAGATATCGCCTGGAACATAAGAAAGACGTTCATGGATAGATAAACTATCTTCCCATACATCTTGCCCAAAAATCGTTGCCGTTCCGCCGTCTTTTTTTATAATCCCTAAAAGTGTCCGAATCGTCGTGGATTTTCCAGAACCATTTGGTCCGATAAATCCAACGACTTCACCTGAATGTACGGTGAAAGAGACATCTTTTAAAGCTTCGAAACGACCAAAGCTCTTTTTCAAATGTGTGACTTTGACGATTTCTGCCATAAAAACCCCACTCCTTTTTCTAAAAATATATACTAAACAAGATTAAATAGTTTAATAAAAAGGTTTTATACCTTTTTATTAAACTTTTTTTATTATTTTAGTACATAATATTCTTTTTATAAATTTCTGTCAATGAATTCATAAACAAGGAATTGCTAGCTTGATACTTTCTCAATAGATAGTTATAATAAACCTCAGAATAAATTTGAACTATATATATTATAAAAGTTTAAAATTACGGGAGGCTCTACAAATGAACGGTTTTGAAAAGAGAGCACAAGAGAAAAAGAAAGAGATTTTACAAGCAGCTTTTGACTTGATGAACACAGACATAGGAACCGCTGGAGTGACAATGGATAAGGTAGCTGAGAACGCTCAGGTAAGTAAAGCGACGATTTTTAAATATTTTGGCAGCAAGGAAGGGCTGATTTATGAAGTATTTTTTGCATTTATGAATGATTTAGGGCAAGAAGCGAAAGCGTTGATTGCGGAAAATCTTCCATTTGAAGAAACACTGATTGCCATGAGTGAAAACAAAATCCGTTATCTCAATCGAGTGAACAAACAATTTTATATCGATTTGATGACATACTATACAAAAAAAGAAAAAAAAGAATTTTCTGACGCGATGGATGCGTATACGCAAGAAAGTTTCAGTATCATGCTTGATCTTTTCCATCGAGGGCGGAAAGAAGGAAAAGTGGATTTGAAATATTCGGATGAGTTCTTGATCCTCTATTTTCAAGCAATGGTAGAAGGAATTTCTAAGTCGGAGATATACGCAAAACTGCTTCCATATACAGCAGAATGGACAGAAGTCCTGATCAAGGGAATCGCACCGAAGAAGAAATAAAGCATAAAAAAGCCGAAACTGACGATAAAATGTCAGTTCGGCTTTTTTGGTTCATAAATGACGTAAAATCAAGCAGATTCGCGTGCTTCTTTGTCATAGACATCATGGACATTGATGAATGGATCAAGAATAGGATTTTTTCCGTCTAAATCAGATTGAAAACGAATGCCATCGATATTGATCCGAGCATTTCGATAGAAATCCGTACCTAATTGTCCCCAAGCTGGTGTAGAAGCATCGACATTACAGAAAATATCGAAACCTTGACTCTTCAAGTAAGCAAATTTTTGATTTTCTGCTGAATAAGGCTGCCAGTCGCTGATGTCTGCACCAAATGGATAAATCAGAATATTTGTTTTTCCTAGGATAGGTGCAACTTCTTGCTGCCACAATTCATTGTCTTTTTTTACATCTTCTAGTGAAGCTTGAGTCATATTCAAGTGACCCCATGTATGGGAAGCAAAGCTCCAGCCGTCTTTCTTCAACTGTTCCGCCACTTTTTTAGCTTCTTTAATCTCTTTTTTTGTTTTTTCATTGTCTCCATATTGAGATTTTGATGTTCGATAACCTAAAACTCCGTTGTAACCTGTCAGGGCCAAGGTACCTTTTGCGCCTCGATAAGAAAAATCAGGATGTTTCTTGACAAAGGCATCGATCAGAGGAACCATGTCAAAGTCACCGATTTCTTCTTTATCTTTCTCTTTATAGACATTTTTGATTTCATTGTTATTTGATACGACCAATCGGCTAGGAAAACCGGAATTATCCATATATTCATAATAGCTGACATCATCTTGTGAAAGAACCAATGGTTTTTTTCCTTCAGGTAGCGCAAGCCCGTTAAAGGAAAGATTTCCTTGTTCGTCTTTTTGGATCAAATCATTCAAATTAACTAAAACAAAATCATTTTGATAAAGTTGTTCGATCGAACGGTTGAATTCTTCAACAGTCACCATATAATCTTTGTATCCTTGTGCCTGTTGAGAGTGGAAGGCTTTTTGCGGGTCCACGATCAAGCTGTGGAAAAAGACATGAGAGATCTGAGTAGGATCAGACCAGTCGATCAGTTGTTCTTTCTCCTTTTTTAGTGTTTGAAGAAGCTGTTGTGTTTCAGTAGATCCGTTCTTACTATCTTTTTCCAATAACGCAATCGCTTGGTCATAATCGTAGCTTTGAGCCAGATTTTTTGCTTGAGTAACTAGTTGTTGCTTATCATCTGTCGGTTCTTTTGCTTTTTCTGTTATTTTTTTTTCAGGAATGATTGGTTCTTTTTTTGTAGATGATCGGATGACAAAAAACAAACTTAGAATTAAAATAACGATAGTTAAAGCAGAAGTGGCTCCTAAAATAATTTTTTGCTTTTTTTCCATATACCTCGTCCCTTGCTTTTTCATTTTTTTACTTGTCCCATTCCTTATTGTAACGAAGAAAGAATAAGAGGCAAAGTAAAGTGACTTCTCGATAAATTGCAGAAAAAATACAGAAAAAGTTATTTCTTTTAACAATAATTGAAAATAAAATGTTCGGAATTAGAGCGGATTCAAAAAAGAAAAAATGAGGAATTTAAAAAAAATATCCTTTTTCTGTTGACAAAGAAAAAGTTGCGCTCTATGATAGACACATATTAACAATAACAAGACGAAGATCGAAACGAAGTAGTTGTTAAAGCCAATGTTTCAGAAAGCTGGTGGTCGCTGCAAACCAGTACATGCTTTAAAGCGAATTACATTTCAGGAGTCTTTGGCAGTGATTGCCACGCGACAGCGTTAAATGTTCGAGAGGTATGTTGGATATCTAGACATACAAATTGGGTGGTACCGCGAGATTTCGTCCCTTGGCTTATATGCCAAGGGACTTTTTTTATTTCCTATCCTATCCTGAAGAAATAATTGATTACACATGCTAGCAGGTTCCTGCTTTCATAAAAAAACTACACGGAGGTCAGTAAAATGAATATTATTGATGAATTAACTTGGCGCGACGCCATTAATCAGCAAACAAACGAAGAAAGACTTCGCGAGCTCGTTGAAGAAAAGAGCATTTCACTTTATTGCGGCGTTGATCCAACTGGTGATTCGATGCATATCGGACATTTGATTCCATTTATGATGATGAAAAGATTCCAATTGGCAGGCCATCATCCATATATTCTGATTGGCGGCGGAACAGGAACGATCGGCGACCCAAGTGGCCGCAAAACAGAACGTGTGTTGCAAACGATGGAACAAGTGCAACATAACGTGGACGCACTTTCCAATCAAATGAGAAAATTGTTTGGTAAAGATGCAAATATCACATTTGTGAACAACTACGACTGGTTGTCAAAAATCTCTTTACTTGAATTTTTGAGAGACTACGGTAAAAACTTCAACATCAACACGATGTTAGCAAAAGATATCGTTGCCAGCCGTTTGGAAGTAGGAATCTCATTTACAGAGTTTACTTACCAAATCCTGCAATCTATCGACTTTTTGCATCTGTATAAAACATACGATGTGCAATTGCAAATCGGTGGAGCAGACCAATGGGGAAATATCACAGCTGGATTAGACCTAATCCGAAAATTAGAAGGACCAGAAGCAGAAGCGTTCGGTTTAACGATCCCATTGATGCTGAAGGCTGACGGAACGAAATTCGGAAAAACTGCAGGCGGTGCCGTTTGGCTTGATCCGAAGAAAACTTCACCATTTGAGTTCTACCAATTCTGGTTGAATCAAGATGATCGCGATGTAGTGAAATACTTGAAATTCTTTACTTTCTTGTCTCAAGAAGAAATCGAAGACTTAGCGAAAAAAGTAGAGACAGAACCTGAGAAACGTGAAGCACAACGCCGTTTGGCAGAAGAAGTTACAAGATTTGTGCATAGTGAAGAAGACTTGAAAGAAGCGCAAAAAATAACGCAAGCATTGTTCTCTGGAAATATTAAAGAACTAAATGCGGAAGAAATCGCGCAAGGATTCGGTAAAATGCCGAACGTTGAAATTTCAAGCACACCTGAAAATATCGTGGAACTGCTTGTTTCCACAAAAATTGAACCATCTAAACGTCAAGCACATGAAGATGTTTCAAACGGAGCTATAAGTATTAACGGTGACCGCGTTACCGATTTAAATTTTGTCATAAATCCATCCGATGAATTCGATGGTAAGTTTGTGGTTATTCGAAAAGGTAAGAAAAATTACTTTTTGGCCAAAGTAATTGATTAGAATTTAGTAAGTTTTTACCTTGAAAAAGGGAAATACTATTACAACATTCCAATTTTGAAACCCATCCTAAAATAGAACGCTGGTTGTCGTTAATACAATCTTTGCGAGGGAGTTTACATTTGTAAATTCCCTCGTTTTTTTTAATTATTTCAAAAGTGTGAACAATTCGGATAATTGATACATATTAAAATATGATTAAAAATCAGGCCAAAACTTAGTTTACAGAATAGAAGAACAGGTGTAATGTAGGGCTCGACAAAATTTAAATATTTTTTTAGGAGGGTTTCACTATGAGTGAATCATTGTCGAAAGATCTAAACCTAAATGCCCTATTCATTGGGGACAAAGCTGAGAACGGCCAAATCTATAAAGCTTTGTTGAATGAATTGGTGGATGAACATTTAGGCTGGCGTCAAAACTACATGCCTCAAGACATGCCTATTATTACGCCAGAAGAAAAAAGCAGTGCTAGTTTTGAACACACTGTGAATAAAACAAAGGATGTTCTATCAGAAATTTCAGCGCGGATGCGTACCCATTCCGTTCCTTGGCATAATGCCGGACGTTACTGGGGTCATATGAACTCTGAAACATTGATGCCATCTTTACTAGCGTACAATTTTGCTATGCTATGGAATGGTAATAACGTTGCCTATGAATCTTCTCCTGCAACAAGCCAAATGGAAGAAGAAGTAGGAATGGAATTTGCAAAATTAATGAGCTATAAAGATGGCTGGGGCCACATCGTTGCTGATGGTTCTTTAGCAAACTTAGAAGGACTTTGGTATGCCCGCAACATCAAATCATTGCCGCTTGCAATGAAAGAAGTGACACCTGAACTAGTTGCTGGAAAAAGCGATTGGGAATTAATGAACTTGTCAACAGAAGAAATCATGAATCTGTTAGACAGCGTCCCAGAAAAAATCGACGAAATCAAAGCTCACTCAGCACGTAGCGGAAAACATTTAGAAAAATTAGGAAAATGGTTGGTTCCACAAACTAAACACTATTCATGGCTAAAAGCTGCCGACATCATCGGTATCGGTTTAGACCAAGTGATTCCAGTGCCAGTTGACCACAACTATCGCATGGACATCAACGAACTTGAAAAAATCGTTCGTGGTCTAGCAGCTGAAAAAACACCAATCCTAGGTGTAGTCGGTGTTGTAGGATCAACAGAAGAAGGAGCAATCGACGGTATCGATAAAATCGTTGCATTGCGTCGCGTATTAGAAAAAGACGGTATTTACTTCTACTTACACGTAGATGCTGCTTATGGCGGATACGGCCGTGCGATTTTCTTAGACGAAGACAACAACTTCATTCCATTTGAAGATTTAAAAGATGTTCATTACAAATACAATGTCTTTACAGAAAACAAAGATTATATCTTAGAAGAAGTACACAGTGCATATAAAGCAATCGAAGAAGCAGAATCTGTAACGATTGACCCACATAAAATGGGCTATGTTCCATATTCTGCCGGTGGTATCGTCATCAAAGATATCCGCATGAGAGACGTTATCTCTTACTTTGCGACATATGTATTTGAAAAAGGCGCAGATATCCCAGCATTACTTGGGGCTTATATCTTGGAAGGTTCAAAAGCAGGGGCAACAGCAGCCAGCGTTTGGGCAGCACACCATGTCTTACCTTTGAATGTCACAGGATATGGTAAATTAATGGGTGCATCAATCGAAGGTGCACATCGTTTCTACAACTTCTTGAATGACTTGTCATTTAAAGTAGGAGACAAAGAAATCGAAGTTCATCCATTAACTTATCCAGATTTCAATATGGTAGACTATGTATTCAAAGAAAAAGGCAACGATGACTTAGTTGCAATGAATAAATTGAACCATGACGTATATGATTATTCTTCATACGTGAAAGGAAGCATTTACGGTAATGAGTTCTTAACTTCACATACTGACTTTGCTATCCCAGACTATGGCAACAGCCCATTACAATTTGTGAACCAACTAGGATTCTCAGATGAAGAATGGAACCGTGCCGGAAAAGTAACTGTATTGCGTGCCAGCGTAATGACACCATACATGAACAAAGAAGAACACTTTGAAGAATATGCTGAAAAAATCAAAGCAGCTCTTCAAGAAAAATTGGAAAAAATCTACGCAGACCAATTATTGGCAAGCGAAGCAAAATAAGCAAGGTAATCATGTTAGAAAACAGCTTGAATACTAACTGTTTCTGACGCATGTTTGGATCTGAAGAGCAAGGGGAGACCTAAGCTCTTCGATCCCTTTGTTTTGAGGTTGTCTTTGAAGAAACCCTTCAAGCAATAGACTCAAAGAATCCCCTCAAATATTCGCTGAATTGTTTCGTTTATTGCTGAAACTACTTCAAAGACACCGTTATTTTATCCAAAAAATCAAGGAGAGTGTCAACGGTGAGTAAATCTGAAGTAAGTAAAATGGGTCTTGGGACCTTTATCGGTCTGACAATGGCACTGTGTGCAACGGTTCGGAGTATTCCTACGTTAGCCGCAGTCGGTTGGACATTGATTTTTTATTCAATTTTTGCAGTTTTGTTTTTTGCCGGTCCGATATCAATGGTTTCCGGTGAGCTTTCAACGATGCTTCCTCAAGAAGGCGGTCCTCAGTTATGGGTAAAAACAGCACTGGGCAGCAAATGGGGATTTGTCGTTGCATGGCTATTATGGGTGCAAATGTTCCCAGGTATGGTAATGGTCGCTTCTACTTTAGGACCATTGTTAGGAAACACATTTGGTAATGTAGAACTTGGCAATAATCACTGGTTCGTTTTAGGTTGTATTTTAGTTATCTACTGGATCATCACGATCTTGAACTTGAAATTCGATATGGCAAAAGTCGGCGGGAACATCGGTGTATGGCTAGGGGTATATATCCCAGTAGTCATCATGTTCGTTTTAGGTGTTTTGGCAGCCTTCAAAGTCGGACTAGTCTCAAACGGCTATCTAGGTGACTTTTCATGGTCAAAAGCTTTCCCTGACTTGGAACATATTGATTCATTGAAATACTTAGCTGGTATCACATTTATTTTTGTTGGGATCGAAATGAGTTCTGTTTACATGCCTCGTTTGAAAGACGCAACAAAAAATTATACAAAAGGCGTATTTATCGCTTTGATCGGATTAGTTTTATTGAATGTCATCAATGCGATGCTTGTAGCAAATGTCGTACCAGATGGAAAAATGGAATTAGCAAATATCACGCAGCCTATCTTGATTGACTGTCAAATCCTAGGCTTACCAGAAGTGATCGGAAATATCTTCAGCTTCATGGTATTTATTGGTGTGCTTTTACAATTATCAGCTTGGGTTACTGGACCATCAAAAACAATCATCCAAGTAGCTCGTGAAGGATTCCTTCCACCAAAATTCGGATTCCATAAAGAAAACAAATACGGCGTATCTAGAAATGTCGTTCTAACACAATCAATCGTTATTTCATTATTTGCTTTGCTTTATGGTGTAATGGATGACGTAAGTGCTGTATTCTTGACACTTACAAATGCTACGACTGTTATTTATTGTATCGTGTACATTTTGATTGCTGTTTCATTGCTTAAAATGCGTAAGAAACATCCAGAATTCGAACGTCCTTACCGAATTGGTAAAAACGGAAACGGATTAGCTTGGGTAGTCAGCTGCATGCTGATCTTCTCTATCATCGTTGTCGTATTTGCTACATTAGGTACAGCGACATTGAGTGATGCATTATTAGTAGCAGCTATCACAGTGGTCATGTTCGTTATTCCATTGATCATCAATCACTTCAAGAAAGATTCTTGGGGGATTGAGGTAGAAAAAAGTTTAGAAGAAAAATAAAAAAATAAGTCTTTCAGCCGACGTTTTGTCGCTGATTTAGTAGGAGGTCCTGCCAAGTGAATAGTTTTTTCATGGCAGGGCCTTTTCATTTGAAATAGGAGATCGACGATGAATAAAAATATTTCTTTAAAAGAAAGTATCGCTGTATTGATCGTGTTGTTGGCACTCCTAGGAGTACTGATCATCGGATTCCAGCTCTCGCCACATATCCCGATCCTTGCAGCTTTCATGTGTTTGTTGTTTTATGGCAGATTTAAAAAGTTCACATGGGATGAGATCCATGACGGGATCATCAAAGGAATCACTCCAGGGATCATTCCAATCCTGATTTTTCTTTTGATTGGTGTCTTAGTTGCTTCATGGATTTTATCTGGAACCATCCCTACGATTATGGTTTATGGATTTAAACTTGTTTCTGTGCGTTTCTTTTTACCGACAGCATTTCTTGTTTGTGCAATTGTCGGAGTGACTGTCGGCAGTTCATTTACAACGATTTCGACGATTGGAATTGCTTTTTTGGGGATCGGTCATTTACTTGGATTCAATGATGCAATGACTACAGGCGCAGTCGTTTCCGGTGCCTTTTTAGGGAATAACTGCTCGCCTTTATCAGATACGACCAACTTGGCAGCGGGTATTGGAGGAGTTAATCTATTCGAACATATCGCTGGTATGCGTTATACGGATTTCCCAGCATTCGTCCTTTCGTTGATTTTTTATACGATATTAGGACATAACAGTCATTCAGCCGATCTAGCTAGTATCAATGAAATGATCCAAAACATGAAAGCGAGCTTTTGGATCTCTCCTTGGACATTGATTCCACTAGTTATTTTATTTGGGGGGGCAATCAAAAAAATTCCAGCTATCCCTACATTACTAGCGGGATCGACAGCTGCTCTCGTTCTTTCTTTTATCCATGAGAAAAGTTTGACGGTCGGAAAAGCAGCAGACATCTTGATGAATGGTTATGTCGCAAATACACCTGATCCAAAGCTAGATGAACTGCTTTCTCGAGGCGGGATCATGAGTATGTTAGGTTCTGCTAGTTTGATTTTACTTGCATTGGCATTAGGTGGGTTACTGATCAAATATCTGATCGTTGATACCATCGTTCAAGAATTAAAAGAAAAGATGGACCGACCTTCTCGTTTAGTCGGGTTTACTGCCTTGAGCTGTATCGGAATCAATCTGATCGTTGGAGAACAGTATCTGTCCATCATTCTTCCAGGAGAAACATTCAAGCGTTCTTTTGATGACGTTGGCTTATCAAAAACCTATTTGACACGAACACTAGCGGATTCAGGTGCGACCGTCAATTCTCTCGTACCGTGGGGAGTCAGCGGCACATTCATTATGGGAACGATGAAAGTTAGCGCGTTGCATTACTTGCCATTCGCCTTTTTCTCGATTCTTGCACCTGTCTTTACAATATTAGGCGGTTTTTTATTGAATCGTCGACGTGTAAAAAATTGAAGGAAGGAAAAAAGAGGCTGGGACAGAAGCGTTTAACTCCAAGAAATAAGAAGAAACTCAAGAAAATTGCTTTTTAAATTTTTGTGAATTTCAGCTTATTTCCGAAGGAGTTGCTTCTGCTTCCGCCGTTTATACGTGTTTAGAGCGTGAGACAAAAGTGTTCTTTACTTTTGTCCCACGCTCTTTTTTACAGATAAACAATGTGTTAGAAGTAGTATCTTCTTTTACATAAAAAGCTGACCATAGGATAAATGGTCAGCGTATTTAGTGAGTCAGCTATTTAGTATGGGTTTTCTAAAGGAACGACTGTCTCTCTTTTGATCAAGCGATGAGGGATGACCAAACGTACGCCACTGCTCAATTCTTCATGGATCAATTCGCGCAGCTTTTGCATAGCGACACGTCCTAATTCGGAGATATCGATATCGATACTTGTAAGGTAAGGGTGTGTTAATGTTGAGAAGATCGAGTTGTTGAAGCTAATGACGGAGAGTGTCTCTGGAATGACATAGCCGTACATTTGCGCCAACTGCATCGTGCGAAGGGCGAAGATATCGTCAATGACCACCAATGCTGTGGCTTCGTTTTCTTTCAACGTTTTCTCAAAGGACAGATAATCCTCCGGATGCTCTAGTACTACACTGGATAACGCAGGAAGACCAGCCATCATCATTGCTTTTTGATAACCGAAATATCGTTCGAAATACAAACTTTCATGAGTCGTGTTTGTCACAAACAGGATATTCTTATGTCCATTCTGGATCAAAAATTCTGTTGCTTGTTTACCTAGAAGCTGGTTATCATTATCTACATAAACGATTTCGTTCTCATGATGATAAGGCTGTCCGATCAAAGTGAAAGGGATGTGGTTTTGGTATAAATAATCAATGACAGGATCTTGACTATCTGAATACACTAGAATAAAACCATCTACTTGTTTTTGTAAATGCATACGCTGGACGTTCTCTAACAGCAATTCAAAATTTTTAGCAGTAGCGATTGCTGTAGTCATATCATAATTCCGCGCTTCTTCGTTGATTGCTTCCATGATCTCAAGATAAAATGGGTTACCGATCCGCTCTTTTGAATCAAGAGGGGGTAAGATTACGCCGATGGCACTGGAAATGCGTTTTCCTAGATTGCGGGCAGTCATGTTAGGAACATAACCTAGTTCATCCATAATTTTTCGGACTTTCTTCTTTGTTGTCTCGGAAATACTAGGATGATCGTTGATGACACGAGAGACGGTCGAGGTGGCAACACCGGCTTTTTTCGCCACATCTTTTACGGTAATAGCCATGATAAAAACACCTTTCTCTTGTTATTGTGCAGAGAACCGATAAATCGTCTGACTGATCCGTTCTTGACCAGGATGGAGGTTGATCGATCCAAATTTGGGGAAATGAACGATATCAGGGATTTCTTGCGGTTCGATTGCTAATCCGTAGTTTGAATGCATCTGTTTTCCATTGACAGAGAAATCAGCTTCGAATCCAGTCGTAGAAAATAATACCATACTTTTATTAGAAGTTGCTATAGTCATTTGGCGACCAGAATGCTTCTCGAATAATTGTAAGGAAGTTTTGGAAAGCCTAGGATGATGCAAAAGAAATACATCATCTAGTCCATCTGGATAACATGCAAGGATCTCTTGCAGTGTTGGGGATTTTCTAAAGTCGATTGGCAGTTTTTCTTTTTTTGTCCAATTTCCAGTAGGCAGTTTTTCTTGATCTAATTCAAGCACACCATCTAAAAAGACCGTTAACTGATGTTCATAGATGTCTCTTGTTCCATTTCCTGAAAGGTTGAAGTAGGCATGGTTGGTCGGATTGCAGATGGTTTCAACAAGGCTACTAGCAGAGGTTGTCATCTCTAATTCGTTTTTTGTTAAACGGTAAGTGATCGTAGCAGTGATTGGTCCTGGATAGGTAGAAAATTCATCTTTTAAGTAAAAGACCACACCTATTGATGATGGAGTTTTGAAAACTTCTACTTCCCAAAATTGGAAAGACCAGCCTTTCGTGCCACCGTGGATATGGTGTGATCCGCAGTTTTTCTCCAATCTATGCTCACCCCAAGAAGCATCCCGGATCCTTCCGGCTACAGGTCCGACAGTTGCTCCAAAAAAGCTTTTGTCTGTTAGAACATCTTCGAAACGATCGTAAGACAATAAAACATTTTCTGATTTTCCTTCTTTGTCTGGTGCGAAGATTTGGTGCAGGCGGGCACCGTAATTGAGAAGAACGACTTCTAAGTAGTCGTTCTTCAATGTGATTTTCTTTATTTCAGTCTCTGGAACTGGTACGACGGAGATCTCTGGATTATCCATGGTCATGCCACTTTTCTTTCAAGTAATCGATCGTAAGAAAAGTCGTATCAGGGACAAGCGGGATCTCCTCTCCAAGGTCTTCAGCACGTCCCACGCCAATTGGTTGAGCGCCACTTGAGAGGATGGCTTGGATACCGGCTTGCGCGTCTTCGATCCCGATACATTCTTCTGCTTTTAGTCCGACAGCTTTTGCTGCAAGGAGGAAGATATCTGGCGCAGGTTTTCCGTTTGTTGCTTCTGCCGGGTCGGCAATAGCATCAAAGTAAGGTGTAAGACCCATTTTTTCAAGTAGGAATGGCCCGTTTTTACTTGCAGAAGCAAGAGCAATCTTGATTTTTTCTTCTTTTAAAGAATCCAGTAAAGGCACGACCCCGGGGAAGACATCTTTTGGTTCGATCGTCTGGATCATCTCTAAATAATAATCGTTTTTTCTTTTCGCTAATTCTGCAAATTCTTCCTTTGAAAAAGAGTGTTCTTTTCCGCCATAAGCTAAAAGCAAAGAGAGTGAGTCTTCTCGGCTGACGCCTTTTAGCTGTTCGTTGAATGTGTGGTCGATCGTAATGCCGATTTCCTGACCAAGCTTTCGCCAAGCACGATAATGGAATTCAGCAGTATCGGTAATGACACCGTCTAAATCAAACAATACCCCTTTAAACATTTGCTTCCTCCTTTCTTAGCGTTATTTCTAGACGATCCGCTAAAGAATAAGACTGTTCATAGACGTAAATTTCTAGAGGAGAACCTTCTAATAACTCGAAAGTAACTTGTTCATCTGTGACTGAGATGAACAATAAACGTCCGCGATAATTGATATGGAAAGAATAAGCTTTCCAAGTTTTTGGCAGAAATGGTGCGAATCTCAACTGATCATGGGCAGTTTTCATTTGAGCAAATCCTTGGACAATCGACAACCAGCTACCAGTCATGGAAGTGATGTGCAAGCCGTCTTCTGTGTCGTTATTGTAATTATCCAAATCCAAGCGAGCTGTTCGCTGGTACATTTCTACAGCTTTGCTTTCCATTCCTAATTCTGCTGCTAAAATCGAATGGATACTTGGCGAAAGGGAAGACTCATGGACAGTCATTGGTTCATAGAAATCAAAGTTTTTTTGCTTTTCTTCTTTTGTAAAAGTATCATTGAAGAAATAAATCCCCTGTAGTACATCTGCCTGCTTGATGAAGCAAGATCTAAGGATTTTGTCCCAAGACCAATGCTGATTCAGAGGAAGATCGCTTGTGGGAATATCGGATACAGGCATGAGATCTTTATCTAAGAATGTGTCATGCTGGACAAAGATTCCTAATTCTTCGTCAACTGGGAAGTACATGTTCTCTGCGATATCTTTCCATTTGGCTAGTTCTTCTTCGCTGATAGTGATAGCAGCTTCTTTTTGATAAGTTAAATAATTTTCTCGCGTGTAACGCAAGACCCAAGCTGCGATCGTATTTGTATACCAATTGTTATTGATATTGTTCTCATATTCGTTTGGGCCGGTCACACCGTGGATCATGTATTTATTTGCTCGTTTTGAAAAATGGACACGGTCTGCCCAGAAGCGTGCGATTTCTGCTAAAACTTCCAGTCCTTCATTTTTCAAATATTCCGTATCGCCGGTGTAATTCGTATAATTGTAGATTGCATAGGCAATCGCGCCATTTCGGTGAATCTCCTCGAATGTGATTTCCCACTCGTTATGGCATTCGACACCAGTGAAGGTGACCATAGGATAAAGCGCGCCTTTTAATCCTTGTTGCTGAGCGTTGTGGATTGCTTGCGGCAGTTGATTATGCCGATATTTCAGCAGATTCTTAGTTACTTCAGGTTTGGCTAAAGCAAGATAAAGAGGGACAGCATACGCTTCTGTATCCCAGTAAGTGGCTCCGCCGTATTTTTCTCCTGTGAATCCTTTGGGGCCGATATTCAATCGTTCATCTTCGCCGTAGTAAGTAGAGAATAGTTGGAACAAATTGAATCGAATACCTTGTTGTGCTTCTTCGTCTCCTTCGATGACCACATCGGCAAGCTTCCATCGTTCTGCCCAAGCCGCTGTTTGCTCTTCTTTTGCTTGGATATAATTGTTTGTCTGGTTCGTTAATTCTGAGACAGCTTTTTCTGCTTGCTGCGCTTCTGGAATATCTCTACTAGTAAGAACGATAATTTCTTTTTCCACTGACCATGTCTCACCTTGAGATAATTCTGCAGACAAGCAACCATGTAATGCTAAAGTATCTTCGTGATAGTCAGGGATGACTGATTTTCCATTAACGAAATGGCGCATTGCTGCAGTAACAGTAAATTGTTCAATCCCAAAGTTGTTTGGAATAGTTTTAGTCGTCAAATAGCCGATTTCTTCTATAGTTCCACGATCAATCTCATTCCAAAAATGTTCATCATAGTTGCTGTCTTCGTTTTGAACATTTCCATCCAATTTTGATACGAGTTTGACTGTTCCGCTACCTTCAAGCATTTCTATAGTTAAATAGATGTAAGCTGATTCTTTTTTGACAATGCTCAGAAAACGTTCGAAGGAAATGCGTACTTTATTAGTAGAAGTAGTGATTGTGAATGTACGAGATAATACACCATTTTTCATATCTAATTCCCAGTAAAAGTCTTCTGGTTCCAAAGAAGCCAAGTCGATCAGCTGATCGTTGATCGAAATATCTATCGCGATAAAGTTCAAGGCGTTGATCACTTTTCCAAAGTATTCTGGATAACCATTTTTCCACCAGCCGACACGTGTCTTATCGGGATACCAGACACCCGCCAAATAAGTACCTTGATGGTGGTCCCCTGAGTAAGTTTCTTCAAAGTTCCCGCGCATCCCCATATAACCGTTTCCAATACTTGTTAAAGATTCTTGCAGTCGAAGATTTTTTTTATCTAATTGTGTCGTGCTGATTTTCCATGGATCAATAGCAAATAGTCGTTTGATCTGTTTCATTTTTCTCCTCCTAATGAGCTGTTTTATACGTTCATAATAAACGCAACCGATTGCACAAGTCAATAGACAAAAGAAAATATTTCATAGAAAAAAGCTTAAAAAAATAAATTTTTAGGAGAAAATTATAGAAGGGAACACACGTATTATAGGTTTTATAGAATGGTATAGACAGAAAAATAAAAAATAAAGCATTTACAAAAAAGAAAACGCACGCTATAATACGTTTAACGAAACCGATTGCGTAAAGGAGCTAAACGGAATGAAAAAGATATTTAGTTTTGAGTTTTGGCAAAAATTTGGAAAGGCTTTAATGGTTGTGGTAGCAGTTATGCCGGCAGCTGGGTTGATGATCAGTATAGGGAAATCAATTCCCTTGATCAATCCTGATTGGACGCCGCTTGTCACAACGGGCGGAGTAATTGAAAATATTGGTTGGGCAATTATTGGTAATCTTCATATTTTATTTGCTTTAGCAATAGGAGGAAGTTGGGCAAAAGAAAGAGCAGGCGGAGCATTTGCAGCTGGGATCTCATTTATTTTAATCAATCGGATCACTGGGGCTATCTTTGGTGTCACAAGTGACATGCTTGCGAATGAAGATGCATTTACCCACACTCTGTTCGGTACGAAGATCATGGTTAAAGGATTTTTTACAAGTGTATTGGAAGCACCAGCTTTGAATATGGGAGTATTCGTAGGGATCATCGCTGGATTTGTCGGGGCAATGGCTTATAATAAGTACTATAATTATAGAAAATTGCCGGATGCTTTGTCATTTTTCAATGGAAAGCGCTTTGTTCCGTTTGTTGTTATCTTATGGTCAACAATCGTGGCATTGATTCTTGCTGTGGTGTGGCCAAACGTACAGGCTGGAATCAATAATTTTGGTTTATGGATTGCAGAATCACAAGAAAGCGCACCGATTCTAGCACCGTTTTTATTTGGAACATTAGAACGTTTACTATTGCCATTTGGATTGCATCATATGCTGACGATTCCTATCAACTATACACAGCTTGGCGGATCGTATGAGATTTTATCAGGCGCACAGGCGGGGACACAAGTATTTGGGCAAGATCCGTTATGGTTGGCTTGGGCCACTGATTTAGTGAATCTTAAAGGTGCAGGGGATATGTCGCAATATGAGTTTGTGTTGCATAACTGGACGCCGGCTCGTTTCAAAGTAGGACAAATGATTGGTTCTTCAGGTATCTTGATGGGAATGGCTTTTGCGATGTATCGTAATGTCGATCCTGATAAGAAAGCAAGATATAAATCAATGTATTTTTCAGCAGCGTTGGCTGTCTTTCTAACAGGTGTAACAGAACCATTGGAGTTCATGTTTATGTTTGCTGCTGTGCCATTATATGTCATTTATTCAGTGATCCAAGGGGCTGCATTTGCGATGGCAGATATCTTGCCATTGCGGGTCCATTCATTTGGGAATATCGAATTGCTGACTCGGACACCGTTAGCTATCAAAGCGGGTCTAGGTGGAGATCTTATCAACTTCGTGTTGTGTGTGATCGCTTTTGGTGTTGTTACGTATTTCTTAGCAAATTTCTTGATCAAAAAATTCAACTTTGCTACACCGGGACGTAACGGAAATTACGACAATGACAGTGAAGAAACCGTTGTATCTAACAGCGGAACAGGAACAGCAGATCAGCAAGTGGTCCAGATCATTCATTTGCTGGGAGGAAAAGAAAATATCAAAGATGTCGATGCTTGTATGACTCGGTTACGCGTAAGTGTAAATGATCGAGAAAAAGTAGGGACTGAAGAAGCCTGGAAACGAGCAGGGGCGATGGGATTGATCGTCAAAGACAATGGAGTCCAAGCAGTTTATGGACCAAAAGCAGATGTCTTGAAATCAGATATCGAAGATCTGCTGCAATCAGGAGCAGAGATTCCAGAGCCAGAAATGGTTTCTACAGGAAATGGACAAGCAGGTAGTAAGCAATACTTAGGTATAGAACAAGAACTAGTTTCCGCAGCTTCTGGAGAAGTGATTCCTTTATCTGAAGTAAAAGATCCGGTATTCTCACAAAAAATGATGGGTGACGGCTTTGCTGTTATTCCAACATCAAGAGAAGTTGTTGCGCCGATCGCTGGAAAAGTGACAAGTATTTTCCCTAGCAAACATGCAATTGGGCTGGAAACGAAAGATGGTATCGAAGTTTTGATCCATATGGGAATCGATACAGTCCAAATGAATCAGCCAGCTTTTGAGATTGCTGTCAAAGAAGGCCAAGAAGTAGGAACAGGAACGAAATTAGCTGAGATGGATCTTGATGTGATCCAAAACGAAGAAAAAGATCCAACGATCATGATCGTATTTACAAACGATAAAGTAGAAGAAGTAGTGATCAAGCAATTAGGTACAGTGACAGCTGGTAAAGTGATCGGCTCCATTAAAATGTAAGGAGAGGTTGTGAAAAAGCTGTCCTGCATCAAGTCATAAGAACAGCCAAACAAAAATAGCTCCTCCTATTTTTCGTTTGGTTGGGCTTATTACCGCAGATGCAAGCTTTTGAACACCGTTTAAGGAAGAGGTTGTGAAAACTGCGTTATGCATTGAGTAATAAGAGCGCTAGTCAGAAAATAGCTTTTCATATTTTCTAGGCTAGTGAGCTTATTACCGAGAAGCAGCAGTTTGAATACTGTTTAGTGGAGAGGTCGTGAAAAAGCTGCCCTGCACCAAGTGATAAAAACAGCCAAACAAAAAATAGCTCCTGGTCCATTGAGCTTATTACTGAGGAGTTAGCAGGAGAACACTATTTGCTGGAGAGGTTGTGACAAAAATTTTGTCACAACCCTTTTGTTTCGAAATGAAGACAAGGAGAAAACCAATGAAATTCATGACACTCAACACGCATAGCTGGCTTGAGCCAGAACCAGAGAAAAAATTGCAAGAATTAGCAGATAAGATCCTGTTAGAAGATTATGAAGTGATTGCTTTACAAGAAATCAACCAATTACTGGAATCTGAAGAAGTAGAATCTGCGAAGCTAATGAAGTTCTGTCCGGTAAAGAATCAAGTACCTATCCGTAAAGATAATTTTGCCTACCGTTTAGTTCAGCTTTTAAAGGAACACGGAAAAGAGTATTTTTGGAGTTGGGAAATGAGCCACATCGGTTATGATAAATATGAAGAAGGAAATGCACTGCTTACGAAAAAAACATTGGAAAGTCAGGTCCTTACCGTCTCCCAATCTCAAAAGAAAGAAGATTATCAGACACGCAAGATCTTGATTGGGAAAACAAAGATAGATGATCAGGACATTTTTGTCTCGAGCTGCCACTTTTCTTGGTGGACAGATAAAAAAAGTGGCTTTTATTTTGAGTGGAAAAACTTGGAAAACTACTTTTTGGAAACTCGCGTACCACTTTTTTTCCTAGGTGATTTCAATAATCCAGTAGACTCTCAAGGTTATTATACTGTAAGAGAAAGTTGCCTTCTTCTTCAAGATTCGTATGTTGTCGCGAATGAAAAAGGAAAAGCAGCTACTGTGGAAAAGAAAATCGATGGTTGGGAACAAAATACAGAAAAATTGCGTATAGATTTTATTTTCGTCCCTGAAGGAATGCAGGTTAAAAAATATCAACGGATTTTTGATGGGATCGATAGTCCAATCATCAGTGATCACTACGGGGTGGAAATCGAATTAGATGTGAACGAATAAAAAATATAACATATAACATAAAAAAACTGATTAAAATAAAACTCTCCAAACGATTATACCGTTTGGAGAGTTTTTTTGATCGGATGCATTTATCCCTTTTGCCTAAGCACGTAAATGCTTGTATCTATGATAAATAAATAAACATAGCAAGGTAAACCAACCAATCAAAGTAAGAGAAAGAATGAAATAGAAATAGATTGGCGTTTGATAATGAAGCGTGAGCTCGTTGATTCCTTTTTGCTGCTTCACGATTGGGGTCCCGATATCTGTTACTTCATAATCAGTCAATGTTTTTCCATTTTGCTGTAGCACAGTCCGATCGTAGACGATAACAGGGATATGAACAGTTTTGTCCCCAGTGTTTTTCCACTTGATTGTCAGAAGACCGCCTGGATGTGTTTTTATAAAAGTTGTTTCGTTTTCTAGTATTTCTTCGTTATACCGGTCGTATTTATTGTCTTTTGTCTCCTTATAGATTGGCAGATAGTCAGGTGTGGTTTTTTGGAAAACGAACAAGCTGGTAGACATATCTTTGCTGAAGAATGTTTTCCTTGCTTCTTCCGGCGTATCGAATAGATAAGTATGTCGACTGACAAATGTTTCATTTTCCCACTTTTCCAGATGCTGGTATAAGTTCTGGATCGTCTGTGCTGAAAAAATAAGAATGCCAAATATACTTAAAAGACGAAACCACTTTTGTTCAGACCACTGGTTCAGTGAAAGGGCAAGGTAAAGTAGAAGCAATAGCGTAAATGGCACGAAAAATCGAAATGGAAACTGGATCAAACTAATAAAAGGCACATTTTTTTCGATCAATGTCGTCCATGGAATCAAGCTAGTAGAAAGAAAAAAGAAAACAAGACTTGTGTACAACACGATTTTTTGGAATAAGGTGTTCTTTTGTTGAAAGAAAATAAAAAGCAAAAAACCTGATAATATCAATATAGGAAAGGCCTTAGGGTAATGGAGCCAATAACTGCCATCCAGATCTATCGCCTTTTGACTCATTTCTCTGTTAACAAAGGGAGGAAGAATCTTATTCCCACTGTAAACAATAGCTAATCCTGCCCAAATATTTGCTGTCAGAACAAAATAAAGCAAGACCGACTTAATCAGTTGAAGCAGTGCTTTTCCTTTTTCAGTCTGGTTAAAAAAGTAATAAAGATAAAAAGGGATATACATCAAAGCTAACATGATCGAAGACAGTAAATGGATCTGTGTCATAAGTCCCACTGAGACAGCGACTTTGATAACAGGGAACTTTTTATGAAGGACGAAATCAGCAATAGGGATCATACATAAAGGATAAAAACAAGTCCCCCAGCTAGTGAATCCTTGGTTGATAGACCAGTATTGAATAGAATACGTACTCATGAATAAAACGGCTACTGGTACACTTACCCAATTTCGAACATTGACATATCTCAGTAAAATCAGCATAGAAAATCCTGAAATAAGATAAAGAATGAAATTTGAAAGAATCTGATAATGAAACCAGCTACCTGCAAGCAACACGATCAATCCTTGTAAATAAGCGAAAAATGGGCCGTAAACGGCATTCACGATCCTGCCACTTTGCTGGAATCCATAAAGGGAAGGAAAATAATGGAAATCCCCATATTTAATTTGTTGCGCGGCATCATAGAACCGATTGTAATGGAATGGGGCATCAGCACCCAAAATTAGTTTATGTGTGAATAAATGCGGCATGAGAAATGCCAAAGCAATGAAAAAAATTGCTAAAAATGGGCCATATTTTTTCAATTGTCGAACTCCTTTGCAAACTTTAGATAAATTCATCATATATCCTATGCGAGAGGTAGGCAAGAAATTAGAAAATTCATGAAAATATTTATGAATTTTACAAGAAAAACATAAGTGAAAGTTCTAAGGAGAGAGGATGCGACATAAGTTTTGTTGCATCTCCTTGTTTTGAAACAGAATTTTTCTTAATACTCGAAACAAAGTAGCTTTTTCATGACCTCTCGGTAAACGGTGTTCAATCAGCTGCTTCTCGGTAATAAGCTCACTAGCCTAGAAAATATGAGAAGCTATTTTCTGACTAGCGCTCTTATTACTCAAAGCATAACGCAGTTTTCACAACCTCTTCCTTAAACGGTGTTCAAAAGCTTGCATCTGCGGTAATAAGCCCAACCCAACAAAAAATATGAGTAGCTATTTTTTTGGGCTGTACTTATTACTTGATGCAGGACAGCTTTTTCACAACCTCATCGGCTTTCATTTTCTATTTTTTTCCTGAACCCATATAATAAAAGAAAGAACAAAAAAACTTGCAAGGGAGGACACATGTGAAGCAGAGTAAGCAAAAACAGTCTCGTCGACTTTTGTTTCGTTTGTTTTTATTAATATGTATCGTCGTAGGGTTACTGATCGCTTTATATCCATTTTATGTGGATTCTTTAAATAGTTTTATTGATCAAAAACGTATCGAACAAGTACAAAAACGGACCGCAGCTGAAATTGAAGTGCAGCGAAAGAAAATGGAGGAGAAAAACCAACGATTAACTGACCAAGGATTCAATCCTGGTACTGATCCTTTCAATGAAAAGAACAGAAATGAAAGTACAACATCCAGCCAATTAGAGGAATGGCTGATCGGAAGTATCAATATACCTAAGATCCAATTAAATATTTCACTTTATGATCGGCTCAATGGTAGGATCCTTGAAAATGGAGCAGGCGTCTTGCAAGGAACCTCTTTCCCGCTTGGTGGAAATTCGACGCATTCAGTGATCTCTGCTCACAGCGGTTTACCTAATCGACGGTTATTTACCGAATTAGATCGTTTAGAAAACGGAGACACGTTTATTTTGACTGTTTTGGGGGAGAAATTGGCTTATCAAGTTAAAAATATACAAGTGGTACTGCCAGATGACACGTCTGTTCTAACGATTTCAGAAGGAGAAGACTTAGTTACCTTGCTTACATGTACGCCGTATATGATCAACACGCATCGTTTGCTAGTGACAGGACATCGGATTCCTTATAACGAATCGGTAAAAAAAGAAGAAGGAAAAGGAAATCAGGAAAGAACCATGCGGCAATGGTTTATTCTTGCAGGAACGATAATAGCTGTAGTCATACTGTTAGTGTTTATCGGACGACTAATCTATCAGTATAGATTAAGTAAAAAAGTGCTTGATTTTTCATTTATTATTAGTGATTCGTCAGGGAAACCGGTAAATGGTAGTTCATTCATTTTGAAACATAAGAAAAAAACACTTACTAGAAATGGTGTGCCGTTTTCAGTACAAAGCGACCATCATGGGAAAGTCAAGCTGGATCAATTGCCTGGTGGAACTTATCGAATCGTTTCAGCTGATGATCCTAAAGTTGCTGTTTCTTTTGGTATTAGAAAAGTAAAACAAGAGAAGATATACTTTTTTGAGGGGCGAAAACTTGTAAAAGAGCTTCAAAAAAATGGTTTTTATTTTAAAATCAATGAATAAGTAAGGAGAGAAAAAATGATCCGCACAACAACAAAATTGTCTGCCAAAGAACTGGAATCTGTTCTATCGATTTGGCTGCATGCTAACTTGGATTCTCATGAATTCATTCCATCAACTTATTGGGAGAATCAAGTAGAATCTGTTAGGAAAGCTTTACCAGATGCAGTGATTTACTTAGCAGAAATAGATCAAGAAATTATTGGTTTTGCTGGGGTGATTGATCAGTTTATCGCAGGAATCTTTGTGAAAAGGGAATACCGGCAACAAAGAATCGGTACGCAACTAATGAAAAAAATAAAAGAAACCAATAAAACACTGACTTTGACAGTCTATCAAAAAAATCAATCAGCTATTCATTTCTATCTTTCACAAGGTTTTACAATTCAAACACAGCAAAAAGATGAAGCAGTAAATGAGGAGGAACTTGTGATGAAATGGAATCAAAACGCTGATTTTTGATGAACAGAATAACGAAATAATGCTCCCAGCCTAATTTTTTGCTGGGAGCATTATTTCATTTTGAAGTCACTAATTTAACTGTGTGAATATGCAGTTGTTACAATCTTTGATAAACAGTGTTCAAAAGCTTGCATCTGCGGTAATAAGCCCAACCAAACAAAAAATATGAGGAGCTATTTTTATTTGGCTGTTCTTATTACTTGATGCAGAACAGCTTTTTCACAACCTCTCCACTAAACGGTGTTCAATCAGCTGACCCCTCGGTATTAGCTCAACAAACGGTAAAACATGAGGAACTATTTTTCCATTTGTTTCTCTAATACTCAGGTCAAAACGCTGATTTCACAACCTCTTGATAAACGGTGTTCAAACGGCTGCTTCTCGGTAATAAGCCCACTAGCCTAGAAAATATGAAAAGCTATTTTCTAACTAGCGTTCTTATTACTCAAAGCATAACGCTGATTTCACAACCTCTTGATAAACGGTGTTCAATCAGCTGACCCTCGGTATTAGCTCAAAAAACGGCAAAACATGAGGAACTATTTTTCCGTTTCTTTCTCTAATACTCAGGTCAGAACGCTGATTTCACAACCTCTCTTTCACAACCTTATTTTACTCGTTTATAATTTTCATCGAAGTATTTTCCGCTACGGATATCATCTGGCATTCCATCGTATGGTTCTTCGCTAATAACATCTTCATTGTCTATACCTGCATCACCCATATAAGTGATCGTAGCAAATTCAGGAACAAGTAATTTTGGATAAGTTTCATATTTTTCACGAGCTGCTTCCATTTCTGCGATATGTTCGTTTTGGAAAGTAACAGTGATTTCTGGATGTTCTTCAACCCATTTAGGGAAAAAGATCATTCCGTGAAGTTTCTTTTCATTTGGCATAAAGTCCAATGCCACGTCTGTCCCTGTTGGCTCTGTCCAAGTGATTTTGAATACGCCGTCCGTCAATTTAACGATATCAGCTTCTTGGTCTTTTACCCAACGGCCTTTGACCATTCCGCCATGGATACGGTAATCAACAGTATGGTCATTTTTGGCATACCATTCATATTCCCAACCATTGTCATACGTATAGATAAAGTGAGTTCCAATAAAATCTTCCAATTCTTTAAATTCTTTCATGTTTAAGCATCTCCTTATAAATTAAAACATGTAATAAACTACATGTTTTCGATTACTCATTTATGATAGAATGGATTTAAAGATTTGTCAAGGAGGGAAAACTGATGGCAAGAAAAAATACACTTCGATATATTTTGTTAGGGTTATTAAGTAAGAAGAAGATGACAGGATATGAATTGAATCAATCGTTCAAAAATGAAATAGGAGAATTTTGGCAAGCAAAACATAGTCAGATTTATCCTGAACTTGCAAAAATGGAAGAGCAAGGAATCATTCAGCATCAAGTAGAGATCACAGGTGAAAAATTGGAAAAGAAAGTTTATGAATTAACAGAAGAAGGGAAGGAACAATTGGCAGAGTGGATTCATACACCCACCAATGAACTACCGGTTAATCGAGACGAATTTGTTCTGAAATTGTATTTCGTCAAAGACGTGAATGATCCGGCATTAGTAGAAATTATTCAGCAGCAGCGTGACCTTCATGAAGAAAAACGACTTCATCTATTAGAGCGAAAAAAAACGATCTTTCCTACTGAAAAAGAAAAACATGAAAATTACGGACACTACCTGATTTTAGCGCATGCGATCAATCGGGAAACAGAATATGCAAATTGGCTAACAGATGTATTAGAAGAAAGTAACCGAAAAAAATAAAAAAATATCCGAACAGTGATGGAGAATTCCTTTCTATATGAAAGAAACGCAGATCACCGTTCGGATATTCTTATGTTCAAACAGGCCTTTTTTCAAGTATTTATGTAGCATCTACTTATTAAAAAGCTTGGTACTTAGGAGATTAGTGGCGTTTAGAGTTCTTTTAACAACTGTTCGTAGTCAGCTTTTTCATCGACAGGAAGGAGCTTGTAAGTTAATTCGTCTGTCTCGTTGTCATGAATGATGTACATCTTAGCATTCTCTTCTTTGAAGTTACCGATTTGTAAAATCGTATAGCGTTCGTCGATCAATTCGATATCTTTGATTGCTTTTGAAAAAACTTTACGGACATGGTGCATTTTCTTTTGGCGGATTTCTGCCTTTTCTGCAGCTTTTGACAAAGTAAATCCGTCATCTAAATATTTTTTGATCAGTTCTACTTTTATGACTGTAGGTAAACGATATTTTCTAGGACAATTCGCATCAGCTTCGATCGAACGAATGAATCCCTTTTGTTCCCAATACCTTAATTGACGTGGAGACACACCTACGATATCACTTAATTCACTGATGCCAACAACCAATTGATCATTTTCCAACAAACGTTTAAGGGAAGCCCCAACCATTTTTGTCACTCCTTTTGTCCTCTTGCTTCCCTTAATTATATCCGTATTAACTTATGTGTCAAGTAGGTTGACAAATAGCGAATTTAGGACTAAAGTATTCTAGTAGTTTCAGAAAAAATTCAGAAAGAAGGAGAAATATGAGTAACAACCAACCCGTAGATATTTACGGAAAACCATATAATCGGACACTTTTAGTTGTTGTCTTATTAATTGGTACATTTTGTACCGTTTTGAATCAGACCTTATTGACGACAGCTTTTCCTACATTGATGAAAGCTTTCGATATTTCAGCGTCTGATGTGCAATGGTTAACGACTGGTTTCTTGCTAGTCAACGGGATCATGATCCCAATAACAGCATGGCTGATCAATAAATTCAGTTCAAGAAATTTATATCTTTCTGCCATGACGATCTTTTTGATCGGAACAATTACTTGCTTTACAGCACCTAATTTTAGTACATTACTAATCGGTCGCTTGATCCAAGCTTGCGGTGTGGGAGTATCGATGCCATTATTGCAAAATATCATGCTATCTATTTTCCCGCCAGAAAAAAGAGGATCAGCAATGGGGATGTCAGGGATCGTTATTGGACTTGCTCCTGCTTTAGGCCCTACATTATCTGGTTATATCATTGATAACTACCATTGGCGTGACTTGTTTGGTATGGTACTGCCAATCGTTGTTCTTGTCTTGGTTTTAGCATTCTTCCTAATGAAAAGTGTTATTCCATTGTCAAATCCTAGCATTGATATTTTATCCGCTATTTTATCAACGATTGGATTCGGTAGTTTACTTTACGGATTTTCTAGTGTAGGAGATGACGGCTGGGGAAGCTTGAAAGTAATTGGTTTCTTAGTTGTTGGTGTGATTTTCATCGCCTTGTTCTCATGGCGTCAATTACATTTGGAACATCCATTCTTGGAACTTCGCGTATTCAAATCATCTACATTCACGATTGCCGCTGTTTTAGCTGGTGTAACAAATATGGCGATGGTAGGGGCAGAAATGGTCGTACCATTGTATATTCAAAATATTCGTGGAGAATCAGCATTCCATTCTGGCTTGATGTTGTTGCCGGGTGCATTGATCATGGGGGCTATGATGCCTGTTACGGGTGCGATTTTCGATAAATATGGCGCGAAACGTTTAGCCATCACAGGGATGTTCATTTTGACAGCGGCAACTGCACCATTTGCTTTCTTGACAAAAACGACTCCAGTTTTATATATCGTGATCCTTTATGCGATCCGTATGTTTGGGATCTCCATGGTCATGATGCCGGTAACGACTTCTGGTATGAATGCATTGCCAAATAACTTGATCAGTCACGGGACAGCGGTAAATAATACATTCCGTCAAATCGCAAGCTCGATTGGTACAGCTATTTTGATCAGTGTGTTGACGAATGTGACAAAAGCAAATATCCCAAGCAAATCTGTATTGGATAATACACCATTAGCTTATAAAGATCAGGCAATCAATGCCACACTGTCAGGTTACCATGCCGCGTTTATCGTAGCGATCATCTTTGGGATCCTTGGCTTTATTATTGCCTTTTTATTGAAGAAAAAAGAACCTGTTCTAACGAAAGCGGGGGATAATGCATGATTATTGGAGTTTTGATTGTCAGCTTGCTTGCTTTTGCTTTAACGAACGTGTTCGCTAAAAAAACATGGCAAACCTTTTTATCTTTGATTTTCGGACTAATCTTCGTCGCTTCACTAAGTTTGATCGTCGCTAATTTGTCCAATCACTTTGGAATGGAAAAAGTAACGGAAACAAAAACAGAAAAAATTGTTTCCAGTGCTGATTCCCAAGGAGCAGATATGCTTTTGTATAAAGCTTTAGGGAATGGAAAAGAAAAAGTGTATCTTTACCGAACAAATGAAAAACAAGAAAAACCAAAAGCAACTGGTACGGATAACGAAACAAATAAAGTAGAAAAGACAGACGGCGATGCTGAAAAAGTGACGAAAACTACTTATTGGGAATACAAAAACGACATGTATAAATTCTGGTTCAATATTGCTGATAACAATCACGAATATGACAGCCGAGTGAATAAATTCAAAATCCCAGAGACATGGGTAGAATTAAGTACGGACCAAGCAGCCAAGTTAGCTGAATTAGTGAAGAAACAGCAAAGTACGATGGAAAGTGAAGCAAAAGCTTATGTTCAAGACGGTATGGTAAAAGCAATGACTGAAAATCCAAAAATGAGCAAAGCAGAGCAAGAACAACGTACGAAAGCCTTAGCTGCTGAATTCCAACAACAAGCATTCGCAAAATTAGTGAAAGAAGCAAAAGGCGAATAATATTTTGAACACCATGTAGGAGGTTGTGAAAAAGCTGCTCTGCATCAAGCAGTAAGAACAATCAGATAAAAATAGCACTCCATATTTTTCATCTGATTGGGCTTAGTGCCGTAGATGCAAGCTTTTGAACACCGTTTAAGGAAGAGGTTGTGAGCCTGCCGTTTAACTCTGAGTCACAAGGAGCAATTTCAAAAAACAGCTTCTCATGTTTGTTGACTATTGTGACTTGTGACCGAGGAGTTGGCAGGAGAACACCGTTTATTCGAAAAAAGGAACTGCGACAAGACTTTTGTCACAGTTCCTTCTTTTTTTTGCTATGCTATACTAGATGTAAAAAATAGGAGAAATAAAATGAGGGAAATTTATTCTTTTGAATCAAAAATCTATGCTTCCGAAGTCGGCAAGGGCGGGGCATATATTATTTTTCCGTATGATATAAGAAAAGAATTCGGTGCTGGAAGAGTTAAAGTCCAAGCAACTTTTGACAATGTGCCGTATGAAGGCAGTATCGTGAATATGGGCGTGAAAAATCCAGATGGTTCAGTCTGCTACATCCTTGGACTACGAAAAGATATTCGTAAAAACATCGGAAAAGAAATCGGTGATATTGTAGCAGTTACAGTGAAGCAAAAATAAAAGAGGTTGTGACAAAAGACGTGTCACAACCTCTTGATAAACGGTGTTCAAAAGCCAGTTTCTCGGTAGTAAGTCAAATTTATGCAAAAATGTGGAAACCCATGTTTACAAAATTTTTCTTACTACTCGAAACGAAGCGGCTTTATCACAACCTCTTGATAAACGGCGTTCAATCAGCTGTCCCTCGGTATTAGCTCAAAAACGGCAAAATATGAGAAGCTATTTTTCCATTTTTTTCTCTCATACTCAGGTCATAACGCTGATTTCACAACCTCTTCTTTCATAATGGTTTTTCACCATCTTTATAATAAACTGGTTCTTTGATATGGAAATCTATTTTTTCCAACCAATCTAAAATCTTGTAACCTAACTCTTCTGACATCGGAAAAGAGGCGTTGATTTGTGCATTGGAGATATGGTCAACATGGATACCGGAAGTGATCGTACAACTTCCCGGAACGGCAGTTTTGATGATCACAGCTATTTTTTCGGCTAAGACATCGTCTTTATGGAACCGACCATCGTGGCTAGGGAAACGTACAGTTTGCATCTCTGTATCACGAGAAAATGTAGTGACTGTTCCGATATGTGGTGTATCTCCGCCTGTTAAAGTGATCAATAAGTCTTTACCGATTACTTTAACAGCAGCTTGGATCGTGAAACCTAGTTTGGTTACTTCAACTATCGTTTCTTTTTCCATATTAATCACCCTGCCAACGTTTTGAATGCTCATTTACAATTCCAAATTGATCCAAAAGTTTCATTGTATGGTGATTAACAAGATCTTGGATCGTTTGAGGCTGATTATAAAAAGCAGGAATTGGTGGTATGATTTGCACACCTAGTCGTGCTAATTTAGTCAAGTTTTCCAAGTGAATGGCATTTAATGGCGTTTCACGAGAAACAATGACTAACTTTCGTTGCTCCTTCATTGTTACATCAGCAGCACGTGCAATCAGGTTGTCGCCTAAACCAACAGAGATACCTGCGACTGTTTTCATACTTGCCGGTACGATGATCATTCCATCGGTCAAAAATGATCCGCTGGCGACAGCAGCACCTAAATCTTTGTTTGAATAATGGTAATCAAACAGGCTTTCGAATTCAGTTAGTGATAAGTCGGATTCCAGCTTTAAGTTCTGTTTTGCCCATGGACTGATGATTCCGTGTGTTTCTATCATCGGATATTCTTTTAGTTTCTTCACTAGGTTGATGGCATAAATGGTGCCTGAAGCGCCACTTACACCAATCACGATTTTTTTCTTCCGTTGTGCCAATTGTTCCATTTTCCGCACTCCTTTTTATGATGTCAAAACAGTTGCAGATCATTCATTATTTCAAATATTTTTCCCAATCTTCTACTTCTTGGAATTTTGCACGTACAAAATGTTCTTTCATATCGAAAGGAACTGTACCGTCAAAGATAGTTTTTGCACTCATCCCACGGAAACGAATAGAGCCAGGATTATATTCTGGTAATTCTGATGGGTCCAATGGATGGTTCCTCATTCCTGGGATCACGATGATATCTTTATCTCCTTGGAAACGAGTGTTGAAAGTCCAAACTACATCGTTCATGTCGAAAATATCAACATCTTCATCGACTAAAATGACTGTCTTCAATTCTTTGAAGGCTGATAAAGCAAGAATAGCTGCTTGACGCTGAATACCTTCATCCGCTTCGTTTTCTTTACGGATTTGCATGATGGTCATCAATTTACCACCACCTGCAGGAGGATTGTAGACATTTACTACTTTTCCTGGAATAGCTTTATCGACCAAGGCAAGAATACTTGCTTCTGTAGGAATACCGGCCATAGATACGTGTTCTTCACTGGGACCAATCGTTGTTTGCATGATTGGATTGTCTTTTCGGTGAGTAACTGCTTTGACTTTCACTACTTGTACAGCTGGATTAGCATCCCCAGTATAGCCAGGAAATTCTGGCATTGCTTTTCCTGAGTTCGTGTTGATATCTTCTTGCATTGTTTCATTTGGCATGATTTCTGCTTCAATGATGAATTCAGCACGAGCAATACCCACTTCATCGACTGCTATACCATCAACGATTTGAATAGGTTCGTTACGCAAAGCTCCTGCACACCATAGTTCATTGTAGCCAAGTGGAGTGGTAGGTGGTTCGAAAGTCGTGCCAATGGCAATTGCTGGATCTAAACCAATATTGATAGTGATAGGCATTGGTTTATTCAAGGCTTCGAATTGTTTTTGGAAGTGACCAATGTGGCGTCCGCCAGGCATGATGTACATACCGATCGTATCTTTATCTTCTAGAACCATACGATGGATCGTTACATCGCTCATTGTTTTTTCTGGATCTGATCCTAAGACTACACCCATTGTGATGTATGGACCAGCATCTTCAGGAGTATTTGTAGGTGCAGGCAAAATGTTGCGAATATCGAAGTCTGCATCGGTAGCTAGATGAACGACTTCTTGTGCTGGAGCGTCTGCTTTGTCTACTTTCACAGGTTTGATTGGATTTTCTACAGCGTCTTTCAAGAAACGACCAAGTGTTCGATAATCATGGTGCAAAATTTCACCTACACGTTTACGACTAGCCATTGTTCCGATGTTCACACGTGTGCCGGGGAAACCTTTGATATTGTTGAAAGTCATAGCTGGTCCTTCTTGAGTCGGACGTTTTACTGTACCGCCAGCACCGATATAACGGTAAACACCAGATAATTCTGCTTCAGGATCGATTTCAATATCTGTTTCGTGATATTGACCTGGAAGTGTTTTTAGTTCTTCGATGACTTTTCTTAAATCATACGGTTGATCTGTCATGAGAGATTCCTCCTTAGTTGTCTTTACCTATCTATAGTAAAAGGTGAAAAAGAGGAAAACAATTCAACTTGTTCGGTAAAGTATTCTACAATGGAATGGATGCGTTTTTTGATAATAGAATAAACTATGATATACTTATCACTAAAAGAAAGCGCATACTTAGTGTTGGAGGAAGGAAAGTGAAAAAAATGGAGGAGTCATTTCCTAAAGCAGTAAAAGTGGAAAATATAGCGAATATTTTGAAAGTTACATTTGAAAACGGAGAAGTAAAATACGTGAAATCTCATTGGACAGAAGAGATAACCGATGCCTTGCAATTTGGAAAAAAAGGAAGAGGAAAAAGAAAAAATCTTCTCGCACTTTCTCGTAATATGTGGATTGGGACTGAAGTAACGATTGAAGCAGATGGAACAGTATTCATAAATGGAAAAGACAGGTATACGCCAGAAGAGTTGTGGTACAAAGGAAAGAAAAGTATACCAGAATTATAAAAAATAATTAAAAAAAACAGCGCGAAACAAGGAACATATTACTTCCTCGTTTCTTGCTGTTTTCTACTATTTCAGCGCTCTTATGACTCAAATCTAAATGTGGTTGTCACAACCTTATTCTGCACGCAAAGCGATAGCGGCGTCTTTTTTCGCTGCCATTCGTGCAGGAAGATGACCGCCAAGCATCGTCAATATAGTAGAGACGATCACTAGAATAATCGCATGGACAGGATTTAGTTGAGCAACATTTTTTAGATCCGTCATGTTGTATAAGATGCTATTGATAGGGAACGTAGCTAGCCATGCAATAAACACACCTAATATCCCAGAAGAAATACCTAAAATACACGTTTCTGCGTCAAATACGCGAGTGATGTCTTTTTTACGTGCACCTAAAGCTTTTAGTACACCGATTTCTTTTGTCCGTTCAATCACAGATGTATAAGTAATGATACTGATCATGATCATACTTGTTACTAAAGAGATCCCTGCAAAAGCAATAA
The DNA here is from genome assembly GCF_003112495.1 of Enterococcus sp. H57. Classification (NCBI taxonomy): domain Bacteria; kingdom Bacillati; phylum Bacillota; class Bacilli; order Lactobacillales; family Enterococcaceae; genus Enterococcus; species Enterococcus sp. H57. Next base: position 38,508 of record NZ_BEHC01000010.1, on the reverse strand, counting down.
GGACATAAGTGATAGCATCCATCAATCCGCCAGTCAGTTCAGTCATCGTTCCAGCTAAATCAGTATAAATGATTTTATCTTCATCTGATTTGCCTTTATTGTAATCATCTAGATAATCCAAGATCTTTTCTTTGTCTTCAAAATTGTTCGGATAAATCATGATACTTGAAGGCAAGCTGTCTCCACCTAAATAACTAAGCAATGTTTGTTTGGCATTTTCGTCAACTTTTTCAGTAGTTAAGACATTTACATCACTGTCTCTTTGAGCTTTGACGATTTCTGATTCTTTGTTTTCGTTGACGATTTGAGTCGTTAATTGATCGCTATAAGCGATTCCTGGAGATAAGAGATTCATTGTAGAAGAAGATTTCACGCGTAGGATCCCCGAGATCTTCAATTCATCAGAAGCATTCTGATACATCGCATCATAATCTGTATTAGGGATAAAATTCCCAGTTGGAAGTTTTGTATAGTAAGTATTGTTGTTTACTAATTTGAATGTTGTACCAACGATATCATCAAAATCAAGTTTTTCGTCTTCTTTCACATCAAATCCAAGATTCTTCAATGCGTTGATATTAGTATTATTATTGCCGTCTACGATCAGCACGACATCTGTTGCTGAGGCTGGATAACTTCCGGCAAGTAAAGAATAATTGTCTTTTAAAAAGTTTTCTTTGCTAGTGTCAAGCTGTGTAGGGAAACTTGACACTCCCACACCTGTCATTGCTGACATCGTACTAGATAAAGAAAGAGATTCCGTATCAGGATTTTGATTCGAGAAGCTGACAGGCTGTACTTTGCCATTTACATCACGTAAAAGATTGATTCCTGTAGTACGGGTAAATCCGATATTATTACTTAAGTTAGGATCGATGTCTGTTACGTAATCGACGTATGTTTGATCAATCTTATTCGTGTGCTGTGCTTTATCTTCTTCGCTGACTTTTGCAGTAATCGTTTTGCTGTCTGGATAATCCGCTTTGCTTGCACCCAATCCGGCATCGTCACGAGTCTGGTTAGTCGTTACCTTAGAAATAGTAATCGGAAATTTCGCCATCGTTTCAGCTTGCGTGTTATCGATTTGTTTTTGGAATCCAGAAGAAAGGGACAGAACGATCGCGATTCCGATGATCCCAATACTGGAAGCAAAGGAGGTCAAGAAAGTACGTCCTTTTTTTGTTCGGATATTGTTGAAGGAAAGCTTCAACGCTGTCCAAAAACTCATCTTTGTTCTGCGTAAGTTAAATTGATCATCTTTTGGTCGTTCGATGTGAGGATGGGAATCTGTTAAGATCTTACCATCAGAAAATTCAATGATCCGATCTGCGTATTGATGGGCCAATTCAGGATTATGTGTGACCATGATCACTAATTTTTCTTTCGATAACTCTTGGATCAATTCCATGATCTGGATACTTGTTTCTGTATCTAACGCTCCGGTTGGTTCATCGCACAAAAGGATATCTGGGTCATTGGCTAGTGCTCGAGCGATGGCCACTCGCTGCATTTGTCCACCAGATAACTGATTTGGCTTTTTATGCATATGATCTGTCAAGCCGACCCGGTGCAATGCATCTTCTGCCCGTTTTCGTTTTTCGTCTTTAGAAACACCACTTAATGTCATCCCAAGTTCAACGTTTTCAATAATGTCTAGATGACCAATCAAGTTGTAACTTTGAAAAATGAAACCGATAGAGTTGTTTCGGTAGGCATCCCAGTCACTGTCCTTAAAGTCTTTAGTAGACTTTCCGTTGATTACCATATCACCGGAATCATAATTATCTAGTCCACCAATCACATTCAGCATAGTCGTTTTACCAGAACCACTAGGACCTAAAATTGCTACGAATTCTTTTTGTCTGAAAGCGACAGACACACCATCCAATGCTTTGGTGGTGGTTTCGCCGACTTTATAATATTTTTTTATATCTTTTAATTGAAGCATAATCACCCTTCTCCCGTATTGAAATATTCGGTATACTAATAAGTATATCAGAACAATGATCGTAGTATACGAAATAAATGTTAACTGAAGATGAACTACAAGAAAAAATCTAGAAATTTTTCAAAAAACAGAGGGAGATCAATGAATCGTATTTTAGTAGTAGAAGATGATCCGCAATTACAGTTGCTTTACCGTTCTGTGTTGGAACGAGCGGGCTTTTCAGTCATCACCGCACTGAATGGAGAGGATGCGCTGAAAAAACTAGAAGCGACACATATAGAATTGATCATTACAGATGTCATGATGCCTGAAATGGATGGCTATGACTTGGTAGGATCATTACGTAACGCCAGATTCGACATGCCAGTTCTGATGATTACAGCAAAGGCTGATTTCGAGGACAAGAAACGTGGGTTCAAATTAGGTGCAGATGATTATATGACAAAACCCATCGATGTCAATGAAATGATCCTGCGTGTGGAAGCATTGCTTCGACGTTCAAAAATCAATTACAGCAGTATCTTGACGATTGGGCAAACAAAATTAGAGCTGGATACTTATACTGTGGTACAAAATCAGCATTCTTTTATTCTGCCTCAAAAAGAATTTCTGCTTCTGTATAAATTACTGTCTTATCCAAACAAGATTTTCACTCGCCAGCAGTTGATGGACGATATTTGGGGATTAGACACGAATACAGAAGAACGAACGATCGATGTACATATCAAACGTTTAAGGACCCGTTTTGAAAAGACAGAAGATTTTCAAATCATCACAGTACGGGGACTAGGCTATAAGGCGGTTATTTAAAGATGAAAAAGAAGCTATTTTCACAATTATGGATCTATTTTGCTAGTATCGTATTTATTTCGATCTTAGTAACACTGCTGTGTTTTCTTGGTTTTATTTTCTTATTGTCTCGACATTCTATCTCGCCTGCTGAATCGGCTGGAAAACCAACGTTATACCCGTTATTCGTCTTTGCGGGGTTCAGTATGGTCGTGGGTACAGGAATATCGATTTTTGTTGGGCGGCGTATCCTGCATCCAATCAGTGCGCTAGGGACAAATATGAGTCTGGTAGCAACGGGAGATTTTTCGATTCGAATGGATGAACAGCAGAAAGTAGCAGAAGTACAGCAACTGTATAAAGATTTCAATGTTATGGTCCAAGAACTCAATAGTATCGAAACATTGAGGAATGATTTTGTGTCCAGTGTATCCCATGAATTCAAAACACCATTAGCAACGATCCAAGGATATGTACAATTGTTACAAGCCCCAAATCTCTCTGACGAAGAACGCCAAATATTTTTATATCGGATTATCGAAAGTATCACGCAGCTTTCACAATTAACAGAGAACATCTTAAAATTGAACAAACTGGAAAACCAGCGTATCCAACTGGAAAAGAAAGAGTACCGATTAGATGAACAAATTCGAGAAGTAATCGTTTTTTTGCAGCCTAAATGGGAGAAAGAACAGCTAGAATTGGATATCGAACTTGCTGCAGTAAATTACACAGGTAATGAAGAGTTTTTGTACCAAGTGTGGTTGAATATCATGGATAACGCCATAAAGTACAATCAAATCAATGGACAGATTCATATCAAACTATTTGAGACAGCCACAGAGATTGTACTGGAAGTGACCGATTCAGGTGTAGGAATGAATGAAGAGACCAGAGATCGAATGTTTGAAAAATTTATCAAGGAGATACAAGTCGTCAAATTTCTGGGAATGGGCTAGGACTTTCACTGGTTAAAAAAATTCTAGAACTGCATGATGGACGTATTGATTATAGTAGTATCGAAGGAGTAGGAACGACAGCAATGATACGGTTAAGTAAACAATAGGAAAAAGAATAAAACCCCTAAAAATTCTATTGAAGGTTTTTAGGGGTTTTTAGTCGTTTTTTTGTGATTAGGGAAATGTTCTTACGGTTCTTTTGGCATAAAAATCGCTGCTTTCCTATTGAACTACGAGAAATGTTAGAGGTGTTATTGAAACAAGGACATGATGCAAGAAAGAGAGCGAAAGTCATGAGTCGCTCTCTTTTTTGATGGATAGATAGAAAATGAAGGGCTTAGTTCTCTTCTTGTCTCAAATACTCCCAAAATGTGTCTGAAGCCAAAGAATGTTCACCGATTTTACGCGTAAATGCGAGATAACTTTCTTTTGTTGGAGAGATGGGGAGGATCACAGTATTTTCTTTTAACAGATTTTTGACTGTTTTTTCCATAACAATAGCAATCCCCATGTCATTTGCAATCATATTGATGATCAAGTCGATCCTTGATCCTTTATAAGAGATTCTCGGTTCAAATCCAGCTTCGCGACACAAGTCCAGCACAGGTTGATACAAGTTCGTAGTAGGGCCAAGAACCAAAAAATTCTCCTTTTTCAGTTCGCTTAGATCCAATTTCTTTTTACTAGCTAAAGGATGATTTTTAGGTAGAACTGCTACAAAATCGTCTGTTTCAGTAGGCAACCACTCAATCGAACTTGGTGGGGCCTGAAAGCTTCTGGCAAAGTGGATCGTATCACTATGTTCATTTGTATCGTCATAAGTCAGTTCGATACTTTCCACTTCTTTCAACTGGACCGTAAATTCAGGATGGCGTTTCAAAAATTCGGTAATTTTGGAAAAGCCTTGGTAATTGATCATGGTTGGTATCGTTAAGATATTTAATGAAAGATTGTTTTCTTGCGTATAGGTTTCAAGCACTTCTTGCATGGCATGGTATTGTTCTACGACATTTTTTACATAAGGGAGCAACAAGCTTCCAGCTTCGGTCAACTCGATTTTTCTATGGGCACGTTCGAATAATTTGACGTCTAGTTCTGTTTCTAACGAAAGAATCTGTTTAGAAATGTTTCCTTGGGTGGTGAATTGTCGTTCAGCAGTTTTGGTGAAATTCATTGTTTCGGCTAAATCAAGAAAAACTTCAAATTTATGGATATCCATCATATTCCTCCTACTTATTCCAATAAAGAATACTTTAACACAAAAAATGAATTGGTGTAACCTACTCTGTCTGGTACAATCTTTCTTGCAGCGAAAGCAATAATTACAGAAATTTTTCTGATTTTTTTCGCTTCGTAGAAAAAGAGAGGAGTTTTTTGATGCCAACTGGAGTTTTGATCAATGTAGGTTCCGTTTTGCTTGGCGGACTAATTGGCGGATTAGTAGGAAATAAATTAAGTGAACATTTTAAAGCACAGCTGACGATGGTTTTTGGTGTGTGTTCGATGGGGATGGGAATCTATTCCATTGCGCCGATGAAAAATATGCCGGCTGTTATTTTTGCTTTAGTGATAGGAACAGCGATTGGTCTGATTGTTCATTTAGGTAATGGGATAAATAAGGGGGCTGCGCTGATGCAAGTACCTATTTCTAAAATCTTCCCTAGTGAAAAGCTTGGTATGACCCACGATGAATTTATCAGTACATTAGTGACGGTCATTGTTCTATTTTGTGCAAGTGGTACGGGGATCTATGGAAGTTTAGATTCTGGGATGACAGGAGACAGTACGATTTTGATTTCTAAATCTGTCCTTGATTTTTTCACAGCAGCTATTTTTGCGTGTAATTTAGGGTATGTCGTTTCTGTGATAGCAATTCCCCAATTCATTATTTTTTATATTTTGTTCTTATTGGCAAAATTTATTTATCCATTGACTACACCAGACATGATCTTAGATTTTAAAGCTTGCGGCGGATTCTTGATGGTCGCTACCGGTTTTAGAATGATCAACGTGAAAATGTTCCCAGTAGCTGACATGATACCTGCAATGATCGTTATCATGCCACTGAGCTGGATGTGGACAAATTGGATTATGCCACTGTTATAATAAAAATCAAAGAGAAGCCATTTTTTTGCTGACTAAAAAGGATCAAATCTTTTAGTCAGTTTTTTTGTATTTGACAAACTGATTTTGAAACTATATTATATGTTGTATAATATAGATTGAAATAAAATATTACACTTGAGAATAGAAGGTGACGTAATGCACATCCAGATTCCAACTGTTCTTCTTGATGGTACTGTGCTAGCAGCATTAAGCAAGGAAGATATGTATGGGTATGCCTTAACAAAAATCGTACAAGAAAGTCTCTCTGTCAGTGAATCTACACTATATCCGGTTTTGAGAAGATTGAAAAAAGAAGGATATCTTGAGACCTATGATGAACCTTTTGAAGGCAGAAACCGTCGATATTACTCGTTGACACCAATGGGAAGTCGTCATTTAGAAGAAATTATTGATGAATGGATTGTTTTTCGAGATTCTTTAGACCGGTTATTGGAGGAGAGCACAAATGAATGAATATTTGAATGAAGTTGTGGATCATCTTCAAGAAATTCCTGAAGACGATCGTTTTGATTTGATCCAGTATTATGAGGAATATTTTTTAGATTCTGGAAAAACATTAGATCAGATCATTGATGAATATGGTACACCAAAGCAGTTTGCCTTAAAATTAAAAATCAGTTACTTTTCAGAAGAAGAACAAGCAGAAAACGAGTTAGTGAAAAATCCAAAAAGACAAATTCGCCTGATTTGGTTAATCATTATCGGTTTATTTGCTTCTCCTGTCCTCATTCCACTAGCACTGGGGTTTATATTGGTTATTGGGGGACTATTGGTTGCTTTACTAGCGCTCATTTTTAGTATCTATGTTTTATGTATCAGTATCTTAGGTGTTGGCCTATTCATGATCATATCAGGAATAAGTGTGTTTGGACAATCGATTCTGAGTGGATTATTCTTTATCGGTGTCGGTCTGTTCGCCACAGGAAGCGCAGTATTTATTTCGCCACTGTTGCTGAAAGGAACAAAAGGGCTTTTTTATGTCATGATGAACTTTGTTAAATGGATGGGACGACGTTTTATTACAAAAAGAGAACTGCATTCAGCGGGCGTTTGAAGGAGGACACATAAATTGAGATTGAAACATTTTTTGATTACCGGTATTGGTCTGATGCTTACTGGTGGCCTCCTAGCAGGTGCAACTTATACATTAGGCGCTCAAAAAAGTCTGACTTGGGATAATGGTCCTCGGTTGATCGATATGGTTACTGAGACAAAAAAAATCAAGGATGCAAACAAAATCGTCATCCATGCAGAAAATCAAACAGTTTCGGTCATACGCGGATTGGATTTTGAGATAAAAACGACTTATGATAAGACAGAAAAGCCAGAAATAAAGGAGAAAAATGGCGTGTTGACTGTGAATGCAGTCAAAAAATCAACAGGTGCAATCATTAGTTTAGAAGACACAAGTGCACAAATCACTATTGTTGTCCCTGCAGATCATGAATTATCTGAATTGACAATCGAAGGGAATAATAGTGCAATTGATATCAACGAAGTATCAATCAAAAAAGTGAATACTAAGACACATGATGGCTGGGTATCGTTCAATGAATTTACAGGAGGAACAATAACTGCGAAAGATGAATTAGGCTCACTTCGACTAGATGAGGCCAATGTGGATAACTTGATCGTCACAGGTGAAAACAGCAACTTCCATCTAGAAGACAGTTTGATCAGCAAAGAAGGAAAAGTCATCCTAAACGGTGGTAATTTATCTTTGCATGAGATGGAAAACAGTGGCTATACTATCCAAACGTCTGGTGAATCTTATATTGAAAAAGACTACCAGCCAATAACAAATACTTTGTTAGAACAAGGACAGAAAAAGCTAAAGATCACTGCTAAAGACACATCGATCAATATTACGACGGATCAAGAGGACAATGAAACAGATTGATCCTGTACTCAACTGGATATTTTAAGAAAAAACAGCAAAGATCCTTCCAATCTTTGCTGTTTTTCATCGCTTAACGCACATAACTATAGTAAAATAAGAAAGAAAATATCTAAAAAGAAAACAGGGTGAAAGAGTATATGAAGGTAGAAGAAGGTCAAAGAGAAAAGTTAAAGACAGAAATGGAAAGATTACATACTTATATCACTCAACTAAGCCAAACCTTCTATGATCCAGACAAAGAAAAAGTGATGGTTAATTACCCGAACAATTCAGAAGGTCGTCAATTAGAGCAAGTATACCATGAAGTTTTCAAACATTTATTGACGGTGAAGAAAGAGCTGGATTATTATTCTTTACCGATTATCGATACAGGAATATTGAAGTATGATGGGAAGAAGGAACGATTTATCTTTAAATCTGTTCGGGAAGATTTGCCTCTTTCAGCAGGGATGGATCTAGAGATCTTGGTAGAAGACTATTTTACAGAAGAAAAGCACTGGGTTCGAACAAAATTGGATTATTTACCGCAGGCAGCCGGAGGGACACAGGCAAGCGGTTGGTACATCACTGAAGACAAAGAGTTAGAACTAGAAGGTGTAATGGCGCGTATTCGAAAAAAAAATTAAAAAAGTAACATTAGATATTTATTGAAGGATAAAGGAGCGCAGGAAGTAGCATGAGAGAAAAAAGAGCATTTTATATCAATGGCTATGCAGGGATTGTCGGATTGGTCGTATTAGCTTTAGTTGGATTGTTTTTCTTCTATTTAGGCATGTGGCAAGCGAAAGTTTGGGCACTTTTTTTAAGTATTTTTCTTTGGTTGATCACGTTATTGTTGTTAAGTTCGGCAACTGTAGTCAGTCCTAATCAAGCAAAAGTAATTTTGTTTTTTGGACAATATTTAGGTACGATTCGAGAAAATGGCTTTTTCCTTACGATACCTTTGGCACAAAAAATGACTGTTTCGTTGAAAGTTCGGAATTTCAATAGTTCTGTTTTAAAAGTCAATGATTTGGATGGAAACCCCATCGAAATCTCAGCAGTAGTAGTCTTTAAAGTCGTTGATACAGCAAAGGCATTATTCGATGTAGCGTATTATCAAGATTTTGTAGAAATCCAAAGTGAGACAGCCATTCGGCATATCGCTAGCCAATACCCGTATGATACATTCAATGAGAATGATTTGACGCTTCGAGGAAACACGACGGCAGTGTCTGACGAGTTGCAAAAAGAGCTGCAAGAGCGTTTAGCAGTAGCAGGTGTCGAAGTAATCGAAACACGCTTGAACCATTTAGCCTATGCAACAGAAATCGCTAGTGCCATGCTCCAACGTCAACAAGCAAAAGCCATTTTGTCTGCTCGACAAACCATTGTTGAAGGAGCTGTCACAATCACTCAAATGGCCTTAGAGCAAATCGAAGATGGACAAGAAATCAATTTCACCGATGATCGGAAAGTCCAATTGATCAATAATTTACTTGTCTCAATCATTACAGACAAGGGAACGCAACCTGTTATCAATACAGGCGACATGAAAGACCGTAAGTGACATACTTTTTGTAAGATAGGAAGAAGGAGTTTAGGACGGATTATTGTCTTGAACTCTTTTTTTAGTTGTTTTAAAGAAAATGACAAAATTGAAAGAAGAATGATAGTTGATTCGAAGGCAGAATTGTTCGCTTTTTTCTATAATCAGTATACAAAGTAAGAGAGAAGGGGAAAAAGTGAAAAAACTTCTGATCGGTCTACTTGTTTTCATCGTTGTGGTACTTGCAGGGGTGAAAATCGCAGATTACGTAGTTATGGGTGGAGAAGAATACTATGTACAAATTACGACAGATGGTACAAAAACAGTTTCAAAGTTAGACTCTGGACAAGAAACAGTCAACTATAGATATATCCTGCCTGGCTATACGAAAGAGGGTAAGGAAAAAGAACTGGACTTCAAGGGACAATTGACTCGACCGCTTCGTAAAGGAGCATATTTAAAAATCACCTGGAACAAAAATAAAGGTGTCACTTCGTATGAAGAAGTCGAAAAAAAAGACGTGCCGAAAACAGCACTGGAAAAACTAATTAAAGGGTAGGGAAAGAAATGAACAAAATAGTCGAAGTACAGAATGTAACAAAAGTATACGGAAAAAACAATGAGAAAAAGACGCAAGCATTAAGCGGCATCAGCTTCGATGTAGAAAAAGGCGAATTTATTGGGATCATGGGCGCTTCTGGTTCTGGTAAATCGACACTTTTGAATATTTTATCCACATTAGATAAACCAACAGATGGGCATATCCGAATCAATCAAAAAGATGTGACCACATTAAAAGGAAATCAACTAGCAGATTTTCGTGCGAATGAGATTGGCTTTATTTTCCAAGATTTCAATTTATTAGAAAGCTTGACAGCACAAGAAAATATCGCTGTTCCTCTTTCTTTACAAGGCGTCAGACCAAAAGAAATCAAGCAACGTGTCCAAAAAATTGCAGAACGTTTATCCATCTCTCATATTTTGGAAAGCTATCCTTCTGAGATTTCCGGTGGACAAAAACAACGGGTCGCCGCCGCACGTGCATTGATCACACAACCAACGATTCTATTAGGGGATGAGCCTACAGGTGCGCTGGATTCCAAAAGTGCCCGGGATCTTTTAGATACGATGGATGAATTGAATACAAAAGATCATGTATCGATTCTTCTTGTGACGCATGATCCGTTTTCTGCAAGTTATTGCCAACGTATTTTATTCATCAAGGATGGCGGTATCCATCAAGAAGTGAAACGTGGAGATCAAAGCCGTGATTCCTTCTATCGAGAAATACTATCTATTCTTGGAAACTTGGAACAGTAGGGGGAGATTGACTATGCTTTGGAAATTATCACTTACTGGGATCAAGAGCCGTTTAAGAGACTACTTGGTGTTATTCTCAGGATTAGTTATGGCATCTGCTATTTTTTACATGTTTGAATCAATGGCAAGCAACGAAGCTTTTTTGAAAAGTAATACGATCGTTGCGGCTACAGTTATCATTTTCCGATTCGGTTCTGTTTTACTAGGGATCATCACATTCGTTTATATTTTATATGCAAATTCCTTTTTGATGACGATGCGGCAAAAAGACTATGCAATGTTTATGATGCTAGGAGCAAAAGGCAGAAAAATCGCACAGATGATTTTTTCTGAAACATTCTTAGTAGGGATCGCAGCTACTTTAGTGGGTTCAGCTGTCGGTGTAGGATTGACAAGTATCGTCCACCGATTATTAGTGGATCAGTTAGATCTCAATATTTCGCATTTTACACCTTTTAGTATTCACGGGTTGTTGATCACTGTTTTGTTTTTTGCTGTTTTGTTTTTATTAGCTGCTGTTGTCAATGCTTTTTCGATTGTCAAAAAACCGATATTAGCATTGATTCGTGCGGATCAGACACCAACAAGAATCAAGCAGCATAAATTCTTGTTTTTCCTTGAAGTAGTACTGGGAATTGCTTTTCTAGGCTGCGGTTACTATATGATGAAACACGTGGGGACCTATCAAGTCTTTGGTATAGGAGTAGCCTTAGTTACGATCGTATTAGGAACTTATTTCATTTTCCATTCTGTGATCATTTTCTTTTTATCATTACTAAAGAAATCAGAACAGATTTCATTGAAAAAATTGAACAATTTCACATTGTCACAGTTAAACTTTCGTATTCGTGAATATACACAAATGCTCTCAATGGTCGCTATGCTGTTTGCCTTGGCACTGGGCGCTTTGACGGTAGGATTAGGTTTTAAAAATGAAATTGCAGACTTGACAGAAAACAATTCTGGATATGATCTAGTGATGAATAATCCTCGGGCAGAAGATCAGCAAAAAATCAAAGAACTTTCACCAACACTTTCTGCTTCTTATACTCAAAAAGAAGATGCGGGAACGATTTACTATAATGCAAGTGAATTTGCGGCTCAACCATTGATCATGATAAAACATGAAGATGGAACACCGCCGAAGATCACGAAAGAAAAAGTTCCTGCTGAAAAAATGAATGAACTGACTGTACAAGAGGAACTTCGAAGCTATGAATTGCCGGAACAGCAAGAAAAAGAAATCAAGGTAGTCAGTCAATCAGAATTTGATCAACTGAACTTGCCACAATCCACTTTACAGCTAGTTCAGGTAAAAGACTTCCAAGCAAACCTGAAACCAATCGAAACACTTGTTGCTCAAAATAAAATGAACAATCCATCTTTGCAAAAAGTAGAGTACAGCAACCAGAAATATGAAATGTATGAAGTGTATAATGGTCTATTCTCTGGTTTTGAATTTATGGGATTCTTCCTAGGTTTAGCTTTCTTGACCATGCTTGCTAGCTGTTTGATGTTCAAGATCTTGTCAGGAAGCAAGAGTGACATTGCTCGTTATGAAATGCTTGAAAAGATAGGAACACGACGCGGGTTGCTTAAACAATCGATCCGTAGAGAAGTAGGCGTGTTATTCTTAGCACCAGGAATCTTAGGTGTAGTCCATGTCTTATTCGGATTACAAATGTTTGGTCTATTCATGCAAAATCCATACAAAGATATTTGGGTTCCGTTTACGATCTTCTTCGTATTGTATTTCATCTACTATGTACTGACGACATGGTTATATACTGGAATCGTATTGAAAAAGAGATTGTGAAAAAGCTGTCCTGCATCAAGTAATAAGAACAGCCAAGCAAAAATAGCTCCTCATATTTTTCGTTTGGTTGGGCTTATTACCGCGGATGCAAGCTTTTGAACACCGTTTGTTCGGAAAAAGAGGTTGTGACAATATTTTTGTCACAACCTTTTTTTCACGGTCTTTTATTAGAATATAGTAAATTTTTTCTCGTTACTCACGGAATAAGCTGTTAAGAAAACGGTTTCCATGTATACTGGAATCAGTGCAAATGAAAGAAAAGAGGGTGCAAGGAACATGGAAATCAATGAACAAAATTTTGGCGAAAACTATCACTTGATTACGATCACGAATCAAAATGGGACATCTTTGTCTGTCAGTGATCTTGGGGCACGGGTTGTTCATTTTCAAACAATAATCGATAATGAAAAACGAGAGTTGATCTTAGGTTTTGATGAAGCAAAAGAATATCTAGAAAAAGACCCTTATATCGGTGCTTCAATCGGACGTATGGCTGGACGGATTACGAATGGCACATTCAAATTAGATGATGAAACGTTCGAAGTAAAAACAGACCCGGACACTGGTCATTGTTTACATGGTGGTGCACCTAGCTTTGAAGCCAAGCAGTGGCATTATACAGTCATCAATGGTGAAAACGAAGCATCGGTCATTTTCTATCAGACTAGCCCAGACATGGAAAACGGATTTCCTGGAACTTTAGATGTAGAAGTACGGTATACGCTGACGAACGATGATACATGGCGAGTGACGGTCCAAGGGATCAGTGACCGCAAAACAGTATTCAATCCTACAAATCATGTCTATTTCAATTTAACCGGTGATCCAGCACAGTCAATCGACGAACATATACTTTGGTTGAATAGCCGATTATTTGCTACGCTCAATAAAGATACAACGCCTACAGGAGAAGTAGTTTCAGTAAGTGGCACAGCATTTGACTTCCAACGTCCTAAAAAATTAGGTGAGGTCTTTGCCAGTGATTTTCGCCAATCAATGATAGTGGGCGGTATCGATCATCCATTTTTGTTGAAAAAACAATCTGGTTTACTAAATGCTGCGGAATTGACAAGCCCAGATGAAAAAGTATCGATCCAAGTAAAAACAGATGCTTCAGGAATCGTGATTTTTACAGCAAATTTTGGAGAAGATGGACCGGAAATGCGCGGGAATAAATTAGTAAATCATGGCGGTATCACATTTGAGACTCAAGAACTGCCAGGAGCGGAGCGACTTGAAAGTTTTGGAGATGTCACTCTGGAACCTAACCAAGTACGCGAGTTTGTAACGGAATACAAAATAAATATAAAGAAATAGAATAAATTAAAAAGGGAGTGTGACAGTGTCACATCCCCTTTTTAATTTATTCTATTTCTTTAAAGGCAGATCAAGCCAGAATGATTTGTCTAAACTTAACAAGGTTAGTACAGGAACAGTTGCAGCTTTAACTGTACGAGTAGTTGTTTCTGGTATCTGTCTTGCCGTAAAATTGTTCCACAAATCCCAGATTGAAGCGACACGGAAGATGGAAGAAGCGTTGTTGACGCGTTTTATCGTTGAAAATTCTAATCCTGTGATTGGCACGCCATCTGTTGTACATTTGATTGGCACATCGAATCGCTTAGACATATTGAGGATTTCAGCGTTTGCTTCTTCAGTTGTTGCTGCTTCTTTTTTCGGTTCATCATATTTTGTCAGGTCGTACGCTTCGATGATCGCGTTCAATTTTTGTGAATATTGGCGATCTGTAGCATAACGTCCTTCCAAATATTTGGTTGCTTCTTTGTAGTCTTTTGTTTCCGACTTCCAAGTTGGTTTGTAGAAATCAGGATTGCCAGTCAGTCCATTTTTGATCAAGTCGGCATAGTCTTCCAAACTTTCCTTGTAAGAAGGATATTTACGGAATTGTGCGCGGATTTGGTAGCTTTGTCCGGAACTATCTTGTTCAAGTGTATTGAAGGTCACGCTGCTTCCTTTATATGATCCTTTGATACCAAAAAGGTTATGATTTGGTTCGCTTGATAATAAGCTGTTTCCAGATCCACTTTCAAGGATAGCTTGAGCCATCATGACTGATGCGTAGATTCCTTCTTTTTGCCCGATTTCCTGTGCATCATCTGCAATCTTTTTCAAGAACTGATCAGTTGTTTGGTTTTGACTGAAATGGAACGAGCCATCTAATCCATCTAAAATAGATGAGCCGCCTGTCAGCGAACCTGAAGCAGCAGGTAAACCTGCTAAGTTTACTCGGACAGCAAAATCAGGCGTGAAATCTGAAATAGAAGTTACTCGAACTTTATCTCCTGGTTGAGGCGCATGGATAAATTGTCCGTTCCCAATATAGATACCTACGTGGTGGGTAACACCAGAAGAAGGTCCCCAGAAGACGAGATCACCAGGTTGGGCCTGACTTACTGGAATCTGTGTACCTGCATATTGCTGTTCGCCTGTCCAGCCACCGATATAATGACCGGTTGCTTTCATATATACGTAATAAGTCAAACCAGAACAGTCAAAAGTATTTGGACCTTTTGCTCCCCATACATATGGTTTTCCAAGATGCTTGAATGCTTCTCGAACGATTGCTTGTTGGACATTCGTTGTATTTGTAGGCAATACAGCATCAATTGGTGATTTTACAACAAAATCAGAAGAAGCAGAAGATGGATTCTCTATACCGCTTTGATTTGCTGTATTTGGACGAGATGAAGCATTGTTCGTTCCGCCATTTGATGAACCATTGTTTGGATGGTTTGGTTCTCTCTGAGTATTTCCATTGTTATTCGATCCAGATGGGTTTGTTTGATTCGAAGAATTCCCGCTGTTCGAATTATTGTTATTATTGTTTGAACCATTATTATTGTTGTTATTACCCACATCTGGTTTGTTTGGCGTTTCCGGATGTGGTGTACTAGGGACTTCTTCACTAGGATCAGTTGGTTTCTCTGTTGAAGTATCCGGTACAGGTTCAAATTCTGCAGTAATAGATAAATTGTTCGTACCTACTGTAAAGGTCTTTGCATCATAATTTACTTCTTTGGCACCATTAACAGCGACTGAAGCAATTTGTTCACCTTCAGCTGGCGTAATAGTGTAAGTTACCTTCGTTTCCGCTAATAAACCTTCTACCGTTCCACTTTCCGTAATATCCAAAGGTTGCTGTTCAGGGGAATCCGCTGTCGAAGCAGTCAGTTGGATCTTACCAATCAAAGAAGGAGCAATTGTAAGGGAATATGTCTCGGCTGGCTTTTCATTTTCTGATGGATCAGCCGGATCAATTTCAGTTGGCTCGGTCGATCCTGTTGTTGAGTTAGTTGTTCCAGTTGGGTCTTCTGTAAAAGAATCCGTTGTTTCACTAGTAGCTGAGCTGGATGTAGTCGTATCTGTTGTGACTGTTTGATCAGCTGTTTGATTATCTACGGCAAATACGGTATTGGTCGACAAAACAGACGGAGCAATCAGCCAAGTAGCAGCTAGCAAACGTATCGTTTTTTTATTTTTCATAATAAACTAGTCCTTTTCCTTTCATTGATTTTCTGTCTTATTCAGCATTCATTAGACATTTTTTGGAACAGATAATCGTGTCGAAAAGCTTTTTCTTTTCATAAATCTGTCTGTGTATTCTAAATAAAACAATTTGTAAATAAGCAACGAGCATTCATTCGTTTTTCATTGACGTTCATTTTATTGCATAGACCACCTTTGTTTGGGGATAAACAAGTGGGATAAAAATGGTTATGCATATGTAAATTATACCAAAGTTTGGAAAGTATCACAAAAATTTATAAAAATAATGATCCTAAAAAGAAAAAGACTGAAATATGTGATAAACATCTCATACTTCAGTCTTTTTCATTAACTATTCATAAGACATTAGGTCTTCATCAAACCCGCTAACGAGAGTAGTAATCATTGCTACGACTAGACTAACAGCCAGTCCTGCTAAGTACCAGAAAAAAGTACCGGAAATGAATGCAGGCAATGTGGTCAGACTACCAAATACAAAAGCGATCGCTTTCACTTGGGCAAATCCCATTACAGCTCCACCAGCAGCTGCACCAATGCAAGCAGCAACAAATGGTTTTTTCAATGGGATCGCAATTCCGTAAACAGTTGGTTCGGTCACTCCCGCAAGTAAAATCGAAGCAAAAGCAGAACCGGAGATCGAACGAGTTTTTGAACGTTTACTTCGTAGAAATACACCTAAAGCTGCACCAGCCATTCCAAAATTGGCTGCTCCTGTCAACGGAACGATTCGGTCGAACCCATAAGCAGAAATATTACTGATCATGACAGGGTTTACAGCCCATTGGATACCAAATATTACCAAAATATTCCAACCACCAGCGATGATTGCGCCGCTGATCGGTCCGTTAATATCCATCATCCAAGTAATTGCGGCAGCTAAACCTTCGCCAAGGTAAACACCCGCAGGCCCGAATACCATTAACGTCAAAGGAACCGTGATAACTAATGAAAGTAAAGGTACAAATACTAATTGCATATTTTCGCGAATATATTTTTTGAGGAATTTTTCAACAAAAGAATAAAAGAAAATACCTAAAATCGCCGGCATGACAGTAGACGTATACTGCATCAGTACTACAGGAATCCCCAGAAAATCAGTAGCTGCTTTGCCACTGTCTGAAAGTAAAGAGGTCAGATTCGGTTCAATCAGTGCTGCAGCAATGACAGCCGCAATATATCCATTCACTTTAAACGTTTTGGCGGCAGAAAAAGCAAGAAAGATTGGCAGAAAATAAAAGACGGCATTCGACGCAGCAGACAAAATATGATAAGTTCCGCTTGTTTCACTAAGCCAGCCAATCGTAGTCGCTAAAACAACCAGACCTTTTAATATACCAGAACCGGCAAACAGCGGAATGATCGGCGTAAAGATTTCCGATATCAAACCAAATAGTTTTTCGATCGGATTTAGCTTTTCTTTAGGAGCTGAATGATCGATTTGACGCGTTAATTCCTTGTAAGCAGGAGCCAATCCCTGATCCATGATTATTTCTGCATATCTATCGAGTAAAATGAAATACTTAATGGAAGGGATTTGCTGTTTTAATTTTTCTGCATTGGCTACTGGCTGTTTTTTCAATTTGATACGAAGCCGAGTCGCACATGGAAGGACAGAATCAATATTGTCTTTTCCTCCCAACTGTTCAATCAGCATATGAATCTGCTCGGACAGTACCATCTGTTCAGGATTCATTGTCGTTTCCATTAGAAGACCACTCCACTCACTAATATAATATTGGCGTAAGGTGTCATTTCGCCTGTACGAATAAATGCATGACAGTTATTCAACTCTTTTTTCATTTCTTCATGTGGGATAAAGCTAATCGGTGTATCTGGTAACAATAATTTGATTTTTTCCAATATTTCCGGGTTCATTGTCTTTATTTCTTCCGCCAATTCAATCGATTGTACCTCAAGTTCTTCTAAAACGTTTTCTAAAACAGATAAAAAGCTTGGAAGACCGTTTGAGACAGCCAAATCTATTTTTTCAGTACCAAAGGGGACAGGCATGCCTGCATCCCCGATACTTAATTTATCAAAGTGCCCCATTTGTGCGATTACTCGTGAAATATCTGAATTGATTACTTTTCCTTTTTTCATGTTTGTTTCTTCCTCTCATTGTTAATTTTAGACTGCTGATTGTTCTAAAGCTTCGCGGTAAGGGATAGAAGGTTGCGCACCATAAGACTGCACAGCAACAGAAGAGGCTAGATTTCCATAAAGGATCGCTTCTTTCAAGTTACTAAGGTCTGGCTGAAGTGTGCTGCTTAATGCGCCAATAAATGTATCACCTGCGGCTGTTGTGTCAACGGCATCCACTTTAAAAGCAGGGACGATACCGTGTTCTTTTTCTGTATGATAGAAAGCGCCGGCACTGCCTAGTGTAATGATTACTGTTCCAATACCTAATTCATGGAGTTTTTCGGCTGCTGCGACCAAACTGTTATGATCTGTCACTCTGATTCCTGTAATGATTTCTGTTTCTGTTTCATTTGGTATAATGATATCTGTTTTTTCAAGTAGTTCAGTAGGGATCGTTTCACGAGCTGGTGCAGGATTCAGGATCGTTGTTTTTCCTGCGTCTTTTGCAATAGAAAAAGCTAGGATCGTCGCATCTAAGCTACTTTCAAACTGAGCAATAATAAAGTCACTGTTTGTAATCAGTTGCTTGTTTTTTAGGACTTCTTGTTCATGGAAAGCATTATTTGCACCTGCATGGATCAAGATACTATTTTCTCCTGCTGCGTCTACCATAATCATTGCTTGTCCGGTTGTGGCGCCTTGGATTTCAGCTATCCCAGATGTATCGATGTTTTCTTTTGTCAGTAGATCTAATAACTGTTGTCCTTCGCTGTCAGCCCCAACGCCTCCAATAAAAGATGTCCGTGCGCCTGAACGTTTGGCTGCCACTGCTTGATTGGCACCTTTACCTCCGCCAGCGTGAAAAATCTCATGCGCATGCATTGTTTCGCCTGGCTTGGGCATGTTGGTTAAACGAAGGGTAGTGTCCATATTAATACTTCCAATTACTGTAACCGTGTTCATTTTACAAACCTCCAACTATCTCATTTATTTTGATGGGAAAAATTATTTTTTAAAACGTTTTAGTAAAACGTTTTAATAGTTCGATAAAAATATAGCACACCTTGAAAGCTATTTCAAGGGTGCAGTTGAAAATCTTTTTTCTAATCGTACAGGTAATCTTTTTTCTTCCCATTCTTTTTCTGGGAATTGGATCCGATCTAACAATAATTTGGCAGATGTTTGTCCCAATTCGAAGATCGGTTGTGCGATCGTTGTCAGTTTCGGCTTGATATACTCGCACATATCTATATTATCATAGCCAATAATGCTGTAGTCTTCAGGAATGCTTTTTCCAGATTCCTCTAATCCGCGATATAATCCAAAAGCTAATTCATCATTTAAAGCAAACACACCAGTTGCAGCAGAATCAAGAAGTTCTGCTGTGATTTGGTAGCCACCTTGTTTTGAGAACTGTGTAGGTAAGAGGATCAGTTGGTCGTGAGAGATTTGGTAAACATCAAGAGCAGATTTAAACCCCTCAATCCGAGCGTGGACATTTTCCGGCGGATTTTCAGGATAGACAAGGGCGATCGTTTGATGACCTAGACTAAGCAAGTGCATGCCCGCTAGGTAACCACCGCGAAAATCGTCTGTTCGTACGGCATCACTAAATCCTTCAGATTTTTTCTGATCCAAAACAATGAAGGGCCGGCCTTGTTTTTTCAAATTTTCGTTGATTGCATCTGTAGAGACAGCAGAAGTCGCGATAATGAATCCATCCACACCTCGACGTGTGAGCTCGGCTAGATATTCGATTTCTTTTTGATGATCAGAATCAGCATTACATAATATCGTGACGAAATTCTGCTTATACAAGATATCCTCAATTCCTCGCATCAGTGTACTGAAGAATGGATTCGTGATATCAGGAACGAGTACACCAATTGTTTTCGTTTCCTTGGTAATCATTTGTCTAGCAAAATAGTCAGGCTGATAGCCTAATTCTTCTTTGGCAGCTAAAACTTTCTGAACAGTTTTCGGACTGAATTTCTCCGTATTTCCATTTAATATCAAGGAGACAGTTGTGATTGAAACGCCGGAAAGTTTAGCGACTTCTTTGATTGTGATCTTTTTTTTCACCATGTTCATACTCCTATCTAAATCCTGTGGTTATTTTCCCATGAAATCAAAAAGAAGTAAATGAAAATCACGTGTGCCAGTACTTATTTGCTTTGTTGGATAGCTTCGATTATTTGTTTCGTTGAGCGTACTCGTGCAGTTTTCGGAAATATCTTTTTTATGAACAATTGATGGGATTCTTTGTCACGATCACTGCAAGCATCTTCAGCAAGTACGACATGATACCCATGTTGGAAGGCATCTAATGCAGTAGCATATACACCCTTTGTTGTCGCTACACCGCTTAAAACGATAGTTTCGATTCCACGCCGGCGAAGTTGAAGATCAAGAGAAGTACCAAAAAAGGCACTTGGATTGTATTTTGTGATAGTCAACATATTGTTTGTATCTTTCAAGGAATCCTTCAACAACAAGTCAGTGAATTCTGCCGGAGCAGACAAAGCAGATATTCCTCCAGCATCTGTCTGATGACTTAGATAAGAGAAAGTAGTGATGTCTACATTCACTAAAACTTTCAAGGCAGCGGTACGTTTCAATGTTTTTGCTAACAAATCATTGTTTGTCAGAATAGATTGTGCAGTGTGTGGAGAGAGTGTACCGTTATTTACGATCCCTTTTTGCATGTCGATCGCGACAAAAGCAGTTTTTGATAAATCAAAAATCATATTTTCCTTTAAATCATTCATGATGTTCCTTCTTTCAAATAACAATGTTTTTTATGTAAGTAAATCATAAATCGTTTATTTGTCAACTAAATAAAGGATTCCTTTCTTTAGTCTAGAGAAATTCAGTGGTAAAATAAATAAGTGTGAGAAAACGCATTCGATGCATAGATATAGCGAGAAATATCGTGAAAATGGAGGAATCAGAGTGAAGTATGTCGAAGTAAAAAATGAATACAAACGATACAAAATGGGAGAAACGACCATTACAGCAAATGACGATATTTCTTTTTCAATTGAAAAAGGCGAATTAGTGATTATACTTGGTCCAAGTGGAGCAGGAAAGTCAACGATTCTTAATATTTTAGGTGGGATGGATACACCTGATGAAGGTCAGATCATTATTGATGACACAGATATTGCGCAATTTTCAGATAAACAGCTTACTGCTTACCGACGAACAGATGTAGGGTTCGTTTTCCAATTCTACAATCTCGTTCCTAATCTAACAGCAAAAGAAAATGTGGAATTGGCAACGGAAGTTTCTCCTGATGCGCTTGATCCTGTAGAGGTATTGAGGCAAGTGGGCCTAGCTCATCGATTGAATAACTTTCCGTCCCAATTATCAGGAGGCGAACAGCAGAGGGTTTCAATTGCTCGTGCACTAGCTAAAAATCCCAAACTTCTTTTATGTGATGAACCGACAGGCGCGCTGGATTTTGAAACGGGCAAGCAAGTATTGAAATTATTGCAAAACGCTAGCAGACAACACGGCAATACCGTTTTGATCATTACATATAATTCTGCTTTAGCGCCCATCGCTGATAGAGTCATTCACATTAATGATGCTAAAGTAAGGTCTGTTGAATTAAATGATCATCCTTCATCCATTGATGAGATTGTATGGTAGGGGGATTTTATGAAAACAAGAACATATCTTAAAGCAGGTTTTCGCGAAATTCGGCAATCTAAAGGACGATTCATTGCAATCATCCTTATTGTCATGCTAGGAACACTTTTATTTGTAGGTGTCAAAACTGCTGGACCTGTCATGCAAAAAACGATGGATCACTATGTTGGTACAGCAGGACTTTCTGATTTGCAAATCGTTTCTACTGGTGGCTTGACACAAAAAGATATTGCTCAAGCAGAAAAGATCCCAGATGCAAAAGTAGAAACAGGAAAACAGATCTATTATTCCAATACTGGCAAAAACGAAGTGATTCAAATATTTTCTTATAACAAAAATAACAAGCAGAACAAGCTACAATTAACTGATGGAAAACTCCCGGAAAAACCAAACCAGCTTGTATTGGATGAAAAAGCGGAAGATGAAGGGTATAAAATCGGTGATATTTATCAGATTGATTCAGATGAATTGAAAGAAAAAGAGTATACCATCACGGGCTTTGTCCGTTCTCCATTGTTCATCAACAATTTGGAGAGAGGATACGCGAACATCGGAAATGGTAGCGTCGATTATTTTGTCTATTTGCCTGAATCCGCTTTTAAAACAGATATTTATTCTGTCTTATATCTTGATTTTACAAACGTAAAGAATTTGAATACGTACAGCAAAGCTTACAAAGATAAAATGGAGCAAAATCAAGAAAAGGCAGAAAAGTATTTACAAGATCGACCCGAAGAACGCTTAGAAGAGCTGAAAAAATCGG
The DNA here is from genome assembly GCF_003112495.1 of Enterococcus sp. H57. Taxonomy (NCBI): domain Bacteria; kingdom Bacillati; phylum Bacillota; class Bacilli; order Lactobacillales; family Enterococcaceae; genus Enterococcus; species Enterococcus sp. H57. The sequence continues at coordinate 16,094 of NZ_BEHC01000010.1, read as the reverse complement.
CCAACGAAGAATTAGAACCAGCACAGCAAAAAATAACAGAAGGCAAAGCACAAATAGCACAGGGAAGAACACAGTTAGAAGATGCTAAAAAACAGTTAGCGCAACAGTCAGCAGCTATCCAGCAGCTTCCTGAAGCGCAACGAACAATCGCTGTTCAAACATTATCTCAACAAGAAGCTCAACTTGCTGAACAAGAAAGGCAATTAGTTGAGAAAGAACGTGAACTGGCCTCTGCAGAGGAAGAATTGAATCGAAATGCAGAAAAAATTGAAAATTTAACTAAACCATCATACCTATACAATGAACGTTCAGAAAATGTCGGTTTTCAAGAATTTGGTGATCTGTCTGATCGTATCGCTGCGATTGCTAATGTTTTTCCTGTTTTCTTTTTCTTTATTGCCGCATTGATCACCTTTACGACAATGACACGTATGGTAGAAGAAAACCGCAGGGAAATCGGGACATTAAAGGCGTTAGGTTATACGAAAGTTGAAATCGCAAAAAAATATGCAATCTATGCAAGTCTAGCCTCAGGGATAGGCATTGTTTTAGGAACGATATTAGGAACGAATCTTTTGCCAAGGATCATTTTTGAGCTGTCTAACGAGCGGTATGATATTGGGAGTGCGCTTATTTTTTATGACTGGCCGCCGATTTTACAAGCAGCTGCCGCATTCTTCATTGCCGCATTTGGCGCTGCAATGATCGTTTTATTCAAAGATTTAAGAGAACGGCCTGCTGCATTGCTTCAACCGAAAGCACCGAAGCCAGGGAAACGCATTTTTCTTGAATACATCACTCCGCTGTGGTCACGCCTTAGCTTTAATCAAAAAATCAGTTACCGAAATCTCTTCCGATATAAGTCAAGAATGCTTATGGCGATTATCGGAATTGCTGGATGTGCCGGGCTGATGGTTGCAGGCGTGGGATTAAAAGATTCTCTAAGTTCTGTCTCAGCCAAACAATTTGGACCGATCATTGACTATCAAGCAATCGTTACATTGGATTCATCCACGGAAGATAGTCGTCAAAAAGCAGCGGATATGCTGCAGAAGCAAGAAAAAGTAAATGAGATCCTAGCTATTCATACTCAAACCGTAGAATTGAGAAAAAAAGGACATGCTTCGCAAAGTCTGACAGTGATCGTACCAAGTAAAACAGCTGATTTGGATCGTTTTATCCATTTAACTGATCTTGAAGAGAACCCACGCTCCTTGCCTAAAACAGGAATCGCTATTACGCAAAAAGCAGCAGAACTATTTGACTTATCTACAGGAGATCATATTTCGCTTTATGATGAAGATCAAAAAGAATGGAAAGTCGAAGTAAAAGAAATCGTGAAAAACTATCTAGGTAGCTTTATTTATATGTCCCCTGAATATTATGCTTCAGTTACTGATCAATCGATGATGGATAATGCATTTTTGCTGCGTACAGATAAGATGACAACGAAAGAAGAAGAAATGCTTTCCGAGAAACTGCTTGCCACAGACGCTGTGACAAATACGTCTTTCATGTCCAAACAAATCGAAACGCAAGAAGAATCAATGGCGAACTTAGACTCGGTTGTCTTAATCTTTGTCGTATTATCAGGACTGCTGGCTTTTATCGTCTTGTATAATCTAACTAATATCAATATTTCCGAGCGTGTACGCGAATTATCTACAATAAAAGTCCTTGGATTTTTTGATAAAGAAGTCACGATGTACATTGTTCGAGAAAATATCATCTTTACTCTTTTAGGAATCATCGGAGGATTTGGTGTAGGATATATATTGACTGACTTCATCTTGCAACAAGCGTCTATGGAGAATGTCATCTTTCCATTAGTGATCACATGGTGGGCTTATGTCTTATCAGCAGGATTAACTATCGTATTCACGGTTATTGTGATGATCGTTACCCATTTCAAATTAAAGCATATCGATATGATTGATGCGTTGAAATCGAATGAATAAAAACAGAGGTTGTGAAATCAGCGGTTGTGAAAAAGCTGTCCTGCATCGAGCAAAAAGAATACTCAAATAAAATTAGCTCCTCATGTTTTACATTTGAGAAGACTGATTGCCGTAGATAAAAGCTTTTGAGCACCATTTATAGAAGAAACAAGAATATTTTGCTATTTTAAACAAGAGGATAGACAAATACATGTCTGATCTCTTGTTTTTTATTGGGCAACAGACCTCTTAGAATGTATAAAGATAAATTTTACAAACGCTTTCGGTTCAGTTATAATAATAAATGATAACTTGTATATATAAGTTGTGGTAGGTAATAAATCAGTTGAATGGAGGTAAATATCCATGACATTTAAAGACAAAGTCATTTACCAAATCTATCCCAAATCTTACAAAGACAGTAATGGTGATGGAATTGGAGATTTAAAAGGAATCAAAGAAAAACTCCCGTATCTGAATGATCTAGGCATCGACATGATTTGGCTAAACCCTATTTATCCAAGCCCTCAAAAAGACAACGGTTATGATATCTCTGATTACACAGCCATCGATCCTATCTTTGGTACGATGGAGGAATTCGAACAGCTAATAGCCGAAGCAAAGAAATACCGGATAGAAATCATGCTCGATATGGTGCTGAATCACGTTTCGACAGAACATGAATGGTTCAAAAAAGCACTAGCAGGGGACCAGCATTATCAGGACTTCTTCATTTTAAGAGAAGAGCCAACGGATTGGGTATCAAAATTTGGTGGAAGTGCTTGGTCGCCATTTGGAGATACGGGGAAATATTATTTGCACTTATATGATCGGACACAAGCTGACTTGAACTGGCGGAACCAAGCAGTAAGAGAGGAACTATTCAAAGTTGTTCGTTTTTGGATGGAAAAAGGGGTAAAAGGATTCCGTTTCGATGTTATCAATGTTATCGGTAAAGACGAACAATTGAAAAATAATAAAGAAAATGATGGCAAACCTGAATATACGGACAAACCAATCACCCATACGTATCTAAAAGAATTGAACCAAGCAACGTTTGGGACGGATTCCACTATCATCACAGTCGGTGAAATGAGCTCTACGACGATCGAAAATTGTATCTTGTATACAGAACCTAGTAGAGAAGAATTATCAATGGTCTTTAATTTCCATCATTTGAAAGTCGATTATGAAAATGGGAATAAATGGTCTACTCCTCCATTTGATTTTGCAGAATTAAAGCGACTATTTCATACATGGGGAGAAAAGATGAGTGAGGGTAACGGCTGGAATGCTCTATTTTTTAATAATCATGATCAGCCACGTGCGCTAAATCGATTTGTAGCTATCGATCAGTATCGAAAACAAGGAGCAGAGATGCTAGCAACCATGATCCATTTGAACCGTGGGACGCCCTATATTTATATGGGAGAAGAAATCGGCATGATCGACCCAGACTATTCATCGATTTCCGACTATATTGACGTAGAAAGTTTGAATGCTTATAAGTTACTCCTTGAACAAGGATTCACAGAAAAAGAAGCGTTTCGTCGGATCAAAGCAAAATCTCGCGATAACTCTCGAACACCCATGCAATGGTCAGACACAGAACAAGCAGGATTTACTACAGGGAAACCTTGGTTAAAAGTTGGAGGCAAGCTAGAAGAGATTAATGTAGAAAAAGAACTATCTTCTGAAGATTCTATTTTGTCCTATTACAAGAAATTGATTCGGCTGAGAAAAACATATCCAATCGTTGCACAAGGAGATTATCATTCTTATGAAGCAAATCATCCGGAAGTTTATGGCTTTCTTCGCCAATTTGAAGGACAGCAGCTGCTTGTATTAACAAATTTCTATGATAAAGATACAAGGATCGCCATCCCAGAAGGATTCACAGAAGCCAATATTCTTATCGATAATTATTCCGATACTGTTCTTCATCAAAGTCTGGAGCTAAAACCATACCAGGCAATTGCTTTGCTGAAAAATTAAAACAAAAACACAAAGCGTCGTTCCTACGAGCTATTCTCGTAAGATCGACGCTTTGTGTTTTATTTAAAATAATCTTCTTCAGAAAATGAAGAGTTTTCATACTCTCCTTTATCGCCATAAAATTTATTGTAGCGTTGTTTGAATTTACGGAAAATAAAAGTAACGAGTAATTTGACTAACGTATAGATAGGAATACCAAAAATAACGCCCACAATTCCCATTAGATCACCCATGACAAGTAAAACGATTAAGATCGTAATCGGATGGATCTGTAAACGATCACCCATTACTCGAGGAATCACCAAGTCACCGTGGAGAAGTTGTACGGCAAACCAGACAATGACAAATTTGACAGCCATAAAAGTAGAGTCTTGGAATGCAATGATCAAACCTGGAAAGAAGGCGATAAACGGCCCAATATATGGAATGATACATAACAACCCAGCAGAAATAGCTAAAACACTAGCAAATTCTAATCCGATCAGTAAGAAACAAACCCAGTAGACTGCTCCAAGGATAAATGAAGCAATGATTTGCCCCTTTAGAAATGAACCCAATTGTTGATTAGCAATCTTTGTCAAATTTTTAAAATCTGTACGAAATGCTGGTGGGACAATCGCTAAAACTGACTGATAAAATTTTTGAGGATCTCTCAAAAGGAAAAAAGCGACAATTGGACCAGTAAATAAAGTAATAAAAATAGCTGTAACAGTTGAAAAAATGTTGCTGATCCGTTGTGCGCCACTTTCCCAATAATTTCCAATAAATCCAGCTATATCAGACGTCACGTCGTCAATAGAAGCGAAAAATTGATTAAATGAATCGGCAAAAGGTGTTTTCTCCAAAAATTGTCGGAGACTCTCTTGGAAATCTTGAAACAAATCTGGCAAACTACTGATCAATGTCTTTGCCTGTTCTTCAAGAAAAGGAACAAGCCATACGCTTCCAAGCCCCAATAAAAATAAAATAATCACATAAACGATAATGACTGACAAGTTCCTCGAAAGGTGCTTGCTCAAACGTTTGATGACTGGTTCCAAAAGATAATACAAGATCAGTGCAAACAATAATGGGGGCAAGATAGTAGCGATAATGATCCCGACAGGCTTGAATATAAACGAGATCTGATGGAAAAAATAAATGATCAGCGCAAGTAAGATAACTATTCCTAAAACATAGTAAGAGGTTTTTCCTCCTAAAAAGCGGATCAAACGATTCGTTGTATCTGTTTCTTTTTTCACTCTTTTTCCTCCTTTATCTATAACTTCATTATAGACAAAAGCGGGTATAAAAGGAAAATGATAGAGGTTGATTGCAAAAATATCGTCAATCATTCATATAAACTTTCTCATCAATTAAAATAAGAAAACGCTTGACAGTTCTTTTAACCATATGATAAATTAAATCCTGTTGCTAAAACGTAACTATTACGGTTTGAGAAAGACGAATCGGAACATTCAAATGAAAGAAGATGAGAAGAGGAGTGTCATAAATGAAACGATTGATAGGTATATTGGCCATGCTGGTTTTAGCAGGTATGTTAACTGCTTGCGGGGCAAGTAGGAAAGCCGAGGACAGTAAAGAAAAATTGAGCGTGATGACGACCTTTTATCCTATGTATGATTTTACAAAAGCAATCGTCGGGGATGAAGGAGAAGTAGAGTTATTGATTCCAGCAGGGACTGATTCCCACGATTATGAACCTTCTGCTAAAGACATGGCAAAGATCCAAGATACAGATATCTTTGTTTATAATGATGAAAACATGGAAACATGGGTCCCCGCAATCCAAAAAACATTACAAGAAGGCAATGTCCATACGATAAAAGCGACAGAAGGTATGCTTTTACTTCCGGGAAGTGAAGAAGGACATGATCATGACCATGAACACGGGGAAGAAGGCCATACACACGAGCTAGACCCACATGTATGGCTAGCTCCAAGTTTAGCAATCAAGCAGGTAGCAAACATACGTGATCAGCTGATTGAAGCTTACCCAGAAAAACAGGAAGTATGGACAAAAAATGCAGCAGCCTATACCGAGAAACTTCAAGCACTCCATCAGCTTTATCAAGAAACCTTTAAGCAAGCAAAACAAAGATCTTTTGTCACGCAACATGCTGCATTCAACTATCTGGCATTAGAATATGGATTGAATCAAGTATCGATTGCTGGTCTTTCTTCTAGTGAAGAACCGTCTGCGGCGAGAATTGCTGAACTGAAACACTTTGTTAAAGAACATGGAATCAACTATATTTATTTTGAAGAAAACGCCAAAGATAGTATTGCCAGAACGTTAGCAAACGAAGCAGGTGTATCTTTAGAAGTATTGAATCCTTTGGAGGGATTGACGAATGAACAAATAGAAAATGGAGAAAACTATCTTTCTATCATGGAATCAAACCTCGAAGCGTTGAAAAAAACGACAGAGACAGAAAACCCGTTAGAAGATACTTTGACCCCCAAAAAAGAAAAGAGCGTCTATAACGGTTATTTCGAAGACGAGGATGTACAAGATCGCTCTCTTTCAGATTGGGCAGGAACTTGGCAAACAGTAGATACGTATATAGAAGATGGGACATTTGATCCTGTTTTTGAATATAAAGAAAAATTGAATCAGGATAAGACAGCACAAGAATATAAAGAATATTATACGAAGGGCTATCAAACAGATATTGCTTCAATCAAGATCAGTGAGAAAGAGATGGCATTTACGTTTAAGGATGGAACAACGAAACGTTCAAATTATCGTTATGTAGGGAAAGAAATCTTGACCTACGAGGCAGGAAACCGTGGCGTAAGGTATCTATTCGAAGCAGAAGATAAGGAAAGTGGCGCTTTTAGATATATTCAATTCAGTGATCACACGATTGCACCGGCTGACTCCGAACATTTTCATTTATATGCAGGAAATGAAAGTCAAGAAGCATTGCTGAAAGAAATGGAGAATTGGCCAACATTTTATCCAGATACAATGGATGGACGTGAAATTGCACAGGAAATGCTTTTGCACTGATAGGCAAAAAAGAACCGAAGGGTTTGGATCGGCTGGTCATTTAGTCGGTCCAAACTATTCGGTTCTTTTTATGAAATCAATTTCTTTAATCCACGGATAGAGGCTGGGATGGTCTCGCCGTTTGCCAACGTGACTTCTCTGGTTTTTTTATTAATCGACCGCACATTTTGTGTATTGATAACATAGGATTTATGACAACGGATAAAATTCCGATGCATTTTCTCGATTTCTTTGATCTTCTCATAGAATTGTAATTGGGCATGAGTCAAATGGACTTCCAGTTTATGTGGTGCTCCTAGCGAAGTAGAAAAATATTGGATGTCTTTGATCGGTAAAAATTTGATCTCATCATTAAACTCTATTTTGAAGATATCTTTTTGGATCTGGGACATTTGAAAATCTTCGAAAATTTTGCTCAGGATATGCTCGACATTTTCTTTTAAATCATAAAGATCTTCTTTGACGATATAATCAGTCGGTTCAATGTTGCTTTTTAAGATTTTCATCGACATTTCCGTATGGGAAGTCACATAGATTATTTTTCCTAAAGGATCTAATTCACGGATCAATTTACCGATCGCTACACCATCCATTTCACTGTCTTCTAGTTCGATATCTAAAAAGTAAATACCAAAAGAAGAAGTTCTGATCTTGGCTGCATTGAGAAGTTCTTCCGGATCAGAGGTAGAAATATGGACATAACTGTCTAAGTTTTCAATCATGATTCTATTTTTGATCACCGTTGATAAAACTTCTAATTGTTTTGGATCGTCTTCACAAATATAAATGGGAATCATATCATTACTCCTTTATTTTATTTGTATATAAATCGTTTGAGAAAAACGCTGGTTTTCAATTGATGTTTCAAGGAAAAGATAAGGATTGTTCTTTGTCAATTCATCCAAGATAAACAAGCCAAGGCCTTCGTTTTTTGGATTTGTTTTTGTTGAGAACCCTTTTTGTTTCAACTGGTTTAACGGCAATGTATTTGTTGTTGTATTGATCACACGAATCATCACGGAATGATTCTTCTTGAGTATGGTCAATTCGATTTTTTTCTTCTTTGCAGCACTAGCTCCTTCAATCGCATTGTCCAAGATAATACCAAGCATACGTACAAGGTTTACCGTATGTTTCGTATCCAGTTCGATTGGCTCAGGAAAATGAAGCTGGACGACCAACCCTTTTTCCTGTGCCATCATGAGTTTTAATGACAGTAAACTACGGATCTCAGGAACTTTCATATTATCCAACATACTTAGATTGGCCGGAAAAAGGTTCATCATCTGGCGTGTAGGTAATATCGTTTGATCATAATAAGACCGTAATCCTTCTAAGTCGCCTTCTGAAATATAGCTGTGAAGAGAAAAAAGCAGATTTTGGTAATCATGTTTGAATTCTCTCAAGTCTTGATAGTTTTTTTCTAGATCTTTGATATAATCCTGTTGCATCCTGACTTGTTGCTCTAATAACTGATCAGCTAATTTCTTATTAGAGATTTTCCAATAATAAACCAAGATGATCAGGCCAACACACAGATATAGAATGAAAAAACTCGTATTCAAAGCTAAGACATCAGGTGTTTCACCAGAAAAACGGGTATAAAAAATAATGATATAGTATGTAAATAATATCAATGTCCCGATCGTACCGATCATACGGCGGTCCACAGTGTGAAACCAAGTCTCTAACGTTTTTTTAAAACAAAAAGCTAATAAAGCAGATAAAAAAGCGGATAAGGCAATGTGAAAATACTGCAATGAATCTCCTGGTTCAATAACCGAAGATTTCAAAACAAAAAAATCGCCGATGCTTGTTAAGTGATCTCCTAAAAGCGACGTCAATAACCCAAAAGGAAGGGCGTAAACCAATTGTTGACGCGAAGTCGAAAAGAAGAAAAAAGTAAGCATCAGCATTCCTATAGCAATTAGAGCAGTAAAAATCCCTAAAATCGAATAGACCCATCCAATCAAAATACAAGAAATCAGAATGACTCCCGCAAACAGATATTTGTATCGGATGTGATGGTCAATCAATAAGATACAAATTGTGTAAATCAAATATTGCAACGCTATGGACCATAAAAACATAAAGTACAGCTCCCATTGATTTTTACCAAATTATAGCACAATTAGCGTATTATTTTTTTAATTTTTCAGGGATTTTGAATTCAGAACTCATACCAAAGCAGCAGCCAGATACAAAAAAGTCAGATAAGTTAGTTAATTGTTTAATGATTGTTTTTTCATGAAAGATTCCTACAAAATTCATCAAGTAGTTTGTAATAGGAAGCAACGTAGCTATTTCTAAAACAATCCCAAGTAGCAAATAGGTAGAAAAGTAAGAAGCTGAGAAAATAAAGTAATGAGAGAAAAAATTAGAAACATGCTGATCGCCTTCTTTAATAATGGGGGACGTTTCTCGGGTTCAATGGGATTGATTGCTGTACCTCTTGATCCATAGCGAAGCAGTAACAAAAAGACCATCATTGGGAAGGAGATAGTCAATTGCAGATGTTTCATCACCAAGGGAACGCCCCATAAATAAAGTAGTGTCCACAGCAGACAAACGAATTCAGAGTCGGAATGCAATCCATAAGCATATCTGCGGATGCATATATAAGAAAGAAAGGTGATTCCTGTTTCCGCCCATGAGCCTGTCACCAGAGAAAAGACTAGAACGACCGCTAGTTTTCCAAGATTATTCAATAAAACTTCTAAGGCAAATTTTACTTGGACATACACCATATCTTCTTCCGATTTGTCTCCGCTGAATAAGGCTTCTAATAATTTGTTCACAACTTTATCTTTCATCTCATACGTACCTCCACCACAAATTTTATGCTAAAAAAAATAAAAAACGTCTTTTGTTTCATAAAAAGTGGTTTTGACATCAAAACCGTCATGATTTCCTAAAAAAATCTTCGTTTTCCAAGAACCTTACCAAAAAAAGTGACAGTTTTGATACGAAAAGTACTTTTTATGACAAGTTTGTGCTTTTTCGAGTGATTTATGTTAAAAAAATTACTGACCTTATAAAAGGTGATGGAGGGATTCTTATGGAAAATGAACAATTGTTTGAAGTCGGCGAAACATATGCATTTAAATCTGATTTATTTGAATCACCAATAAAAGGAAAAATAGAAAAAATCTATGAAAATAGTGTGATGATACGTGTCATGAAATGCGCAGTAGAAGACAATGATACCGCTCATAATCTGCACTGGCAGTTAGTTGTACGCAAATCAAGTACAATAGAAGAATAAAAACAGATAAAATGTTGAGAGCATAAAGAGGTTGTGAGTCTCCCGTTTAGCTCTGAGTTACAAGGAATAATGTTAAAAAACAGCTTTTCATGTTTTATGAATATTGCCACTTGTGACCGAGGTGTTGGCAGGAGAATACTGTTTATTTGAAAAAAGGGCTGCGACAAGACTTTTGTCACAGCCTTTATTTTCATGAATAGGAGTTACTTTTGGCTACTTTTAGAGAAGTAGCTTTTAAGGAGCAGATAAAGTCAAGGCTTTTATTTCTATAAATGAAGTAGTAAAATGAAGAACAGATTTTATTACAGGAAGGATGCCGATAATTGTGATCATTGTTGCAGGAACGATCGGTGCAGGGAAAAGCACACTGACTGAAATGCTTGCCCAAGATTTAGAAACAAAACCTTTTTATGAGAACGTGGAAGATAATGAAGTATTGCCGCTATTTTATTCTAATCCAGAAAAGTATACTTTTTTATTACAGATTTTCTTTTTGAACAAACGCTTTTTGGCAATCAAAGATGCTTTCAGCCATGATGACAACGTACTAGACCGCTCCATCTACGAAGATAGTATGCTGTTTCATTTGAATGCAGATTTAGGGCGTGTTTCTGAAGTAGAAGTAAAGCAGTATGAAGGTCTTTTAGAAACGATGCTGAAGGAGTTAGAAGAAATTTCGCCACAAAAGAAACCAGATCTACTGGTTTATATTCGTGTATCCTTTGAAACTATGTTAGCGAGAATCAAAAAAAGAGGCCGGGAATATGAACAGCTAGAACAAGATCCTGAACTCTATTCCTACTATAAAGAACTCAATCGACGATACGAAGAGTGGTATGAACAGTTTGATATATGTCCCAAAATAGTGATCGATGGGGACAAATATGATTTCGTAGCCGATCCGGCATGTGGAGAACAAATCGTACAAGAAATCAAGATGCGGGCAAAGAAAATGACAGAAGAGGCAGATGCCCAGTCGATCCGCTACAATACAAATAACCCGAAAGCAAAGGGAATCTTTACAACTAAATAATATAAAAACTAAGCAAATTGCTCACTCGCAGATATTTCTCTGTGAGCAGCATCTTGCTTAGTTTTTTTGATTCATTGAGATCAAATAGTGAACCGATTCGTATGATAAAATTGCCATAAATGAAATGTCTGAGTGAGGGCCATGATCAAAAATAAAATGGAAACGATCAAAATCGAATGGGCGCCAAACAGATGATGACAGAAAACAAGGACAATAGCTCCTGCGATAAAGGCAAGAACGACACTTAGATAGTGGAAAAATCGATCAAAATCTGCTTTTTCTTTAGAAATACAATAATCATATAAGTTCGTTGCTACCCCTTTTAAATTTCCAGTTGTAAATAAATTAGTGTAGGCACGCCCGTTGATTTTATCAAAAGCTACCCACTGGATCGATGCAGTAAAAGCAATCAAAATCGTTACTAATGCGGGATGCTCATGGACGGGTGTCAAACTAACAAAGAAAAAAATCACTGCTTCATAATATAGAACAAACAAGCGCCAGAAATGTTTTTCTTTTTTTCTAAAATAATCAATTAGATACTTTGTTAGAAGAATCCCTAAGAAAAAGAAAAGGGTAGACAATACTTTTTTACCAACACTTAGCCATTCTCCGTCAAATGCTTGGATGATCGATAGAATGATATTGCCAGTTTGAGCAGAGGCAAAAGCACCATATTGGATATAAGTATAACTGTCCATGGCTCCTCCGATAAATGTCAGCAAAAGTCCTATTGTACGCCCCTCGTGAAAGGAAGTCTGCATTTTTTTCATCACCTTTTATGAATATTTTTGTCTTCCTTATCTTAGCATAAACGATTGAAAAAAAGGAAAAATTTTCAGAAAACTAAAATCATATCGCTTCCCATTTTCATTTTTAGAAAGGTCTGTTAGTATAAAGAAAAAATAGACAACGAAACTTTAAATAACCAACTTGAAATAAACAAATTCAAAGAAGAAAGATGGGAAGGAAATCAATCAGTTGAATGAAAAAGAAATTCTCCGATTACAAAAAGAATTGAAACGCTGGGAGAACAAGTATAAAAAGCTTCAACAAGTCTTTCGGCTACAAGAAGAAATCATTGCTACCTATGAAGCGGCTTATGGCGAAGCACCCGGACTTATTGAGGAAGAAGTACAAGTAAAAGAAAGTGAAGGAAACAGCTCTTTCTTTAAAATGATGGAGAAACGTTCCTATAATCGCTTCAATCAAGAACAAAAAGCAGCTATCACATATGATATGAAGAAACATCTTCGAATCATAGCAGGAGCTGGGAGCGGCAAAACGCAAACAATCTGTGCAAAAGCTGTTTATCTGATGACGCAAAAACAAGTAGACGAAGAACGCATACTAATGATCACTTTTACAAGGAACGCTGCAAATGAACTAAAAAAACGAGTAGATAATTTCAGCCAGAGAAAAACCGCTGTCCATATCGGAACATTCCATAGTATCTTTTTTAGGATATACAATGAAATTTGTCGAAAATTTCCTGAAGTAGCAATGCAAGGAATACAAGGAGACTTTTCAAAGGATACTGCACAAAAAGTGAATGCTGTTTTGCAACAGCTGATACGTAAATATAATCTTTATATATTTGATCAATATGGAGAAAAAACGATTGCTTCTCGGTTAGACTATTGGCAGAATATGAACCTTTCAGTAGAAGAAATGGTTCAGTTAGTTAAAGAAAAATATGATTCCATTGATAAGAATGCACGACAGCCGATATCAGAACGACTGTATGGATTGCTCATGGAACTCCAAGAACAAAAAAGAAGCCAGAAATTGCTAGAGTTCAATGATGTACTCCAAAATCTGAAAAGCGCTTTGGAGAATGAGGAAATCCAGCATTATATCGGCCAAAAATATGATTATCTATTCATTGATGAATTTCAAGATACTAATCCACTTCAATGGGAAATCGTGAAACGGATGACAAAGGAAAACAGGATCAAGTTGATTGTTGTTGGAGATGATGATCAGAGTATCTATGGATTCAGAGGATCAGAGCCAGCATACATCAAGAACTTTGAAAAAGAATATCCTACCAAAACTCTTTTCTTATTAACTAATTATCGTTCTCGGGCAGCTATTGTCCAAGGAGCAAATAGATTGATCAGCTATAATAAAAATGATCGGATACCAAAGGCGATGATTCCAGCACAAAAAGAAGCAGGCGTTATGGAAGCCTATTTGTTTTCTGATACTAAAGCAGAAAGTCAGTGGCTAATCAAACAAATTCAGACATTTATTCAAAAAAATGGGAAATATAAGGAATCAATCATATTGTACCGATCAGCTTCACAAACGCAGCAGCTTGTCCAATCTCTGCTGAAAACGAATATTCCTTTTGTACTGGAAGCAGATAGTCCATATGAAGGTATCTTTGGTATCAAGTCTTTCCAACATTTCTATCAAAAAATTGTTCATTGGCAAACAGCACTGAATCTGCAAAAGAAAAATCAGGCCTACCAGCAATTGCTCCGGCAGCTGATGGCAGACTGCTACCTGAAAAAAAGTGAATGCGATCAATACTTTTCTCCTAAATATCAAAATATAGCCGTTGCAGATTATATTTTGTCGATAAGCCCCAATTTAAAATCGAAATCTGCAGAAATCCGAGAGTTTGAGGAAGCGTTGCGTAAAACAGACCAGCATCAAGAAATCTATTCGCTTGTTCAAAGCTATCTTCATCTGCCACGTATAGCTAAGGAAATCGACCAGAGTGATCAAGAATGGATACGAGAAGAAGTAAAGCAGCATGCTACTTTCAGAAGACTCCAAGCCTTATCGCAAGAAACCCAAGCGACAGCTAAAGAATTAAAAACCCGCTTGATTGCTTACAGACAAGGAAAACTTGATGCACTATGTATCCAGAGCATTCACAAAAGTAAAGGTCTTAGTTACCGAAATGTCTTTTTGATTGGTTGTAACGAAGGAAGTTTGCCTTATAACGGAGCGACAGAAAAGAAAGTAATCGACTTTAATGAAATAAAAGCAGAACCAGTGACGACGATAGAAGAAGAACGAAGACTATTTTATGTTGCGATGACTAGAGCAAGAAATCGTCTGTATCTATGTGTACCTCAAATGAAAAATTCAAGAAAATTGAAAGTATCGAGATTTATCAAAGAAACCGGGAGTCGTGTGAAAAAAGGAAAGTGATAGAAGAGAGGGTGTGACAGAAGTGGTCAGTTTCAAGAAAGAAGAAGGAATGTACGAAAATTGCTTCTCAAATTTTTGTGAAATTTCAGCTTATTTTCGAAGAAGTTATTTCTGGAACACCGTTTATTCGGAAAAAGGAGGTGTGACAAGAATTTTGTCACACCTCCCTTATTTATTTTGAAAATGAGAATACTATTATCAAAATAGAGAATATATAGAATAATTCTCATTATTCAAACGTAAATAATCAGTTATTTTGATTTTTTTTTATATTTTATTAGCTAATAATTGGTATTTTAAAAGAAATTACTGTAGAATTGGATTATAATTAAAAAGGAGTGAGAAAATGATAAAAGTATATACTTCGCCTAGCTGTACTTCCTGTAGAAAAGCAAGAGCATGGTTGCAAGCGAATCAACTTGAATTTGAAGAGAAGAATATTTTTGCCGAACCGTTAACAGAAAGTGAGATCAAAAAGATCTTGGCAGCGACTGAAGGAGGAGTTCAAGATATTATTTCCACTCGGTCGAAAATTTACGAAAAGCTGGGCATAGATTTTAACGAATTAACTTTAAAGCAAATGATCGTCTTATTCAAAGAATATCCTTCATTATTGAGACGACCTATTTTGATTGATGAAAAAAGAATACTAATCGGATTTAATGAAGATGAGATCCGGTCATTTGTCCCTCGTGAAATTCGATGTGTTGCCAGAAATCTGATCTATTTACAAAACAATAACATCTTAAATTCATAGGGAGGGAGCCTTCGTGGAAGTGAAAGTCTATGGATCAGCGCACTGTGTAACAAGTCTGAAGGCGAAACAATGGTTAGAACACCATCAATTGCCTTATCAATTTGTTGACTTAGAAGAACGCGATCTAAGTACAGAAGAAGCAGAAGAATTATGCAGTTTTGAAGAAGTGCAAGCAGAACAGCTATTTGCGACTTGGTCTGAGGCTTTTCACAACATTGCGATTGACCTTTCCTGTGTAGAAAAAAAACAACTGATTTTTTTATGCACACAACATACCAACCTCCTCAGACGTCCTTTGATTATTATCGATGAAGTTCTATTTATTGGATACAATGAGCAGTTGATGGAACAGCTTATCTTAAATAAATAGACTTTAACTGTTTTAATCAAGTCACTGAGCATTCCATACAGTTGTAACAGTCGAACACTTAGCATCAAGCGTGTTATGTGTTCTTTTTTTGACTTTATTTTTCTACTATAGAGACATGCTCAATTTATGTGGTCAAAATTCAAATCTAGGTGGGGATATAGAGTTAAAAATATATTGACATGTGTAAATTTACATGATATATTCATTTCTGTTGTTTTAAGTAGCAAAGCAATAAAATAGTATTTTAAAAAACATATAAAATAGTTGTTGACATGTTAGAAATGACATGATAAGATAACTGAGTCGTTAAAAAAGGACCGCTTGCGAAGCTTGATTCTATCGAAAAAAACTTCAAAAAAGTTCTTGACAAATAACAAACGACAAGTTATGATAAATGAGTTGCTGTAAGATTTCGAAAAACGAAATCAAAAAAAACTTTTAAAAAAGAGTTGACAATTACTTGTCTCTCTGATATGATATAAAAGTTGCTACGGCAGCCAAAAACGAATCGGGAAACACTCCCGATGAAGTAGACCTTTGAAAACTGAACAAA